>CAXBJE010000086.1:0-9897 GCA_963975525.1 uncultured Owenweeksia sp.
ATCAGGTTACAGCACAGGCCATCCGAAGTGATAGAATGCATGCTCAGCACAACTTCCCTAATGAGATTGAACAGATACAGAAATACTTTTCTCATGACAATGAAAAGAGCCTGGTGCGAGCCACAGTTGCCGAAGGTGTGGATGTACCCATTTGGATTTTAGGCTCCAGTACTGATAGCGCCCATCTGGCGGCAGCCAAAGGTCTACCGTACGCTTTTGCCAGCCACTTTGCGCCAGCACAACTTATAGAAGCACTTAATATTTATCACAATAACTTTCAGCCTTCGGCACAGTTAAAGGAGCCGCATACTATGGCGGCCATTAATGTAATTGCTGCCGATACCAATGAGGAAGCTGAAAAGCTTTCCACCTCCCTAATAAGGATGTTTTTGGGCATCCTTACAGATAAGAGGGATTATATGCAGCCACCAACTGCAATGACATCTGAGTTGAAGGCGCTTTCACAAAACCCCGCTTTTGAACGGATGCTGAAATACAGTTTTGTAGGAGACAAGACAGTTATAGCCGCGCAAACCAAAGCTTTCTTAAAAACCACTCATGTAAATGAACTTATGGTGGTTTCCAATATGTACCATCTGGAAGATCGAATTAAGTCCTTCCGAATTTTCTCAGAGATAATGAAGGAGGGCTAATTATTCCAACAAATAGCTATACTGGTAGTAAAAGTCATTGGCGTTAAAGTGATATACGGTTTCAGAGTCATACACCTGCAACAGCTCGGTGTCGTTCTTCCTGATCCTTACAAAGGCGGCCTTGGTTTTTAGAGGTGCATCTTTGCAGCAAAAATCGACACTCAGGTATATAACCGGGTTTTGTGGAAACACCTCCAACTCCTCTTGCCACTCCACACCTTTGGGCAAATAAGTCTCTGTGTATTTAATCTTCTTTACCAGCTTATTATCGCTCTCATGCCTTACGGGAAGTATGGATACTTCCACAAAAGGCAAATCGGCTGACTTTGTACTTTGATTGATGATGCTCAAATGCACCTGAACGGAATCAATGTTTCGCACCAAAGCAATTTTCAACAGTAAATCAGGCATCCGCTTTTGAAAAAACAAGCGCTCCAACTCCAGATGATTAGCCGGGCGTGATATTGCACCCTCTCTTAAATAGTAAGTACCCACAGGGCCAACCTGATGTGGAGGAACATGACTGGGAAGGATATCTAAAAGAAAAATGCTGCCTCCATTGTAAGGCACCTGGGCGATTTGAATTCCTGCTGGTGTTGGTTCAATCAGGTGATTAATGGCTTCTATAATCGCATCATTACTTTCAAAATGTGATGGATCGGGTAAACCCAGGGTATGTGGCTCCTCTCCCACCTCAACTTCAATTTCGCGGGGCGACCCGATTATCATTAGACCACCATCAGCATTAAGAAAGGCGCTTACCTCTTTAAGGATTTTATCCATCCGCACCTGTCCGCTTTTAAACTCCAGATGGTGCCCCTCATATTGTGGTTTTGAGAAAAAGCCAAGAATATCATCGGCTGCAATCTCGTGTAGAGCTTTACCAAAAAATTGTCTTGCAAAACTCATAACTCCAAACTACTTCTTTTTAGGATTGGTTTCCATTTTGGCCATGGCCTCATCCCTAACCTTGCGCCAGGCCTGCACACCCCGGTAGCCCAAGGCCAATAAACCTAAACTGCCGGCAACGGGTATTTCAAACTCTTTTTCCTGTTCCTCTTTCATAATTGCCATGTAGAAAACTGCCCGCCTAAACTATGGCTAATTTGTTTTTACTCCTATTTTTTCGCTTGTGTATTTTACCACAAACCCCACCAAGGCTAAGTGTTTTGCGTTAACAATAACGGCAGGGCATTTTGATTAATTTAGCGCGCTAATTACTAATCTCGCCACAAAGGCCACAAACACCATACATGAAGACATTTAACACCGTAGTAAGCATTATCCTTTTAGTTGCCGTTGGTTACTTATTTGTAAAAGAATTTAGCGGAGATGACACCCAAAAAACCACAAAAGTGGGTGCTTCAGAAGTTACGGATGCTTTGAATAGCGAAAAGTTTGGGCAGGCAAGAATAGCTTATGTAAACTCTGATTCGTTAGCAAAAAATTACGAATACCGCGAAGAACTGAAAGTTCAACTGGAAACTCAGGCCAAAAAAATGGAAGCGGACATTGCCTACCGTTCCAACGGATTTCAGGAAAGTCTGGCTATTTTACAGCAGCAGGCTCCAAACCTATCTCAACAGCAGTTGCAAGAAGCCGATTTGGAAATACAACAGGCCAGACAACAATTACAGGCTTATGCCGAAAGCAAGCAAAGAGAATTAGCGCTGGAAGAGCGCAAATTAGATTCATTACTAATGGTAGATATGGATCTTGTGCTGGAGGACATTAAAGAAGAGTTTAAACTTGATTATGTGTTTAGCTACAGCCGCCAAAGCAGCCTGCTTACGGCAGATGACGCTTTTGATATTACCCCGCTGGTAGTAGAGAGGCTAAATGCAATTCACCAAAAGAAAAAAGAGGAAGCAGCTACTGAGAAAAAGAAGTAGGGCTTTATCTAAATAAGGCATACCCATGAAAGGCATTTTCAGAATATCACTTATTGTTACGCTTTTCGGCCTTGCGGTTGTATCGTGTGTAGAAGACCCGCCTAGCGGTGAAAACTATCAGGATCAATTTGTGGGCAACTGGAATGTGCTTGAAAAAACCGGCATCAACGCCCCCCAGAGTTATGTGGTGGAGATTGTTAGAGGAGGAACTCAGGATGAAATTTTCATCAAGGGTCTTTATAACAATCCGGCAATAATGGTAAAAGCCGAACTTTTTGGATTAGAACTGGACATCCCCTTTCAATGGTCAGACAGTATAAGTTTTACAGGATCTGGCCAGGCCAATATCGGCTTTGACCAGATTACTATTGACTTTAAAGCGAACGATGGCTCCGGAGACGATCAGGTGAGAGCCATACTGGCTCCCTAGTATTAAAAACTATACTTCAGTCCGGTATTCAATCCTAAGTTAAAGAGTGCTTCACGCGGATAATTCACCTCATCAATTAGTGGATTTACCATGTAACGGATATCTCCACGCACAAAAAGCCCCCAGTTATCGGTTAACTTAAAAGTACCTCCAAGGGCAATGCCCACAGTGTAGGTTACTGAGCGTGTTTTATCGGTAAAGTCATCCTTAAACTTGGCGCTACCATTTTGTGGCGTATAAGTATTCTCATAAAAATTAATGAGGTTCATCTGCACCTGTGGAATAACCTCCAAATCGAAAGCATCAGTTAATGATGTATTAAAATTTAGCTTAAGCGGAATGGTGTACATGGAAACCTCAGTGCTAACATCCACTAAAATGGTATCAGGTCGGTCAAGAGAATATCTGGCATCCTGCACACTGAAATCTGCATTGGCAATACCAAACCCACTACCTATCCTTAAAGCAGAACCTAGTCTAAAAAACACATCCAATCCATAGTTAAGTTGAAACGCACCATCCGCCTGATCGTTTTTTAACTCATAGTATCCCGTGCTTGGCACACCCTCATCAATCAATCGTCTGTCCGTCCAGTTGGGGTTCAGGTTCAGCGCCAGGCTCACTCTAGACTTTTTCACTTTTGAGTCTTCGTAATAAATCACTTTATCATCAGGCTGGGCTTTAGCCAACACAGAACCCAAACAAAAAACTACAATCAAAAATCTTTTCATACTAATAGAGTTTTAGCTTTTTCAATAGCATTGTCCAATCCGGAAGGGTCACTACCTCCCGCAGTTGCAAAAAATGGCTGGCCACCGCCACCACCTTTAATTTCCTTAGCCACTTCGCGCACCATATTACCGGCATGCCAACCTTTGGCTTTCGCCAGATCATCAGAAAAGGCAATAGCAATTTGCACTTTATCACCCTGATCTACGCCAATAATGGCCGCAATATCTCCTTTTTCATTTTTAATCTGAAACAGAAGGTCTTTCACAGCGCCCATGTCTAACGCTGTTTTTTGAATAATAAGTTTAAAGTCGCCTTTATCTTCCGCATTATCTATCCATTCCTGCTTTTCGCCCTTTGCCTTTTCTCGAACCAGCTCCTCAATTTGCTTTTTCAGTTCGCTGTTTTCATCCTTCAGGCTTTTAATAGCCAAAATAGGATCCTTTGGATTTTTAAGTTCCTGCTTTATCTCATCCAAGGTGCGCAAATGCTGATCCACATATTCGCGTGCTCCACCAGCCGAAAGTGCCTCAATCCTTCTTATTCCAGCCGCTACAGCGCCTTCCGATACAATTTTAAAAAGACCGATTTCGCCCGTTGCATTTACATGGATTCCACCACAAAGCTCAACGGAATCACCAAACTTGATGGCACGTACGGTATCGCCATACTTTTCACCAAAAAGCGCCATTGCACCCATGGCTTTGGCTTGCTCCATGGGGATGTTTCTAAATTCCTCCAGTCCGTAATTCTGTTGGATTCTATGATTCACCAAACCTTCAATTCGCATCATCTCTTCATCAGTAACCTTTGAGAAGTGGCTGAAGTCAAAACGCAAATAATCCGGGTGAACCAATGATCCTTTTTGCTCCACATGGTCGCCCAACACTTCGCGCAAAGCCTGATGCAATAGGTGTGTGGCCGTGTGGTTGTAACTGGCCCTTGACCGTGCAGAAGAACTTACCTCAGCGGTAAAAGTGGCCTCAAGGTTTTTAGGGAGCTGCTCCGTAAAGTGAATAATTACTCCATGCTCCTTTTTAGTATCTACAATTTGAATCAGGCCATCTTCATTAAAAAGAACGCCATGATCGCCAACCTGCCCACCTCCTTCCGGATAAAACGGTGTGAGGTTAAAAACCAGCTGGTACATTTCCTTCTTTTTGGCGGTAACCTTGCGGTAGCGGGTTATCCGTACGGAAGCCTTGGTATTGTCATATCCAATAAATTCCTCCTTTTCATCTTCCTCCAGCTCAATCCAATCACCTGTATCCATTTTACTGGCGCTGCGGGCACGTTCCTTTTGAGAGGTCATTTCCACATCATAACCTTTTTGGTCATAATCCAGTCCGCGCTCTCTCAAAATAAGTCCTGTTAAATCTGGCGGAAAGCCGAATGTATCATACAGCTCAAACACCTTAGCGCCTTCTACCATTTTACCATCGCTTTCGCTGATAATTTGATCGAGACGATTCAAGCCCTGATCCAACGTGCGAAGAAAGGAAGCCTCCTCTTCCATAATCACCTTCTCCGCCAAGGTTTGCTGAGATTTTATCTCAGGGAAGAATTCGTGCATTTGCTCACTTAGCACTTTCACCAATTCAAAAATGAAGGGCTCCTTTTTATTGAGATAGGAAAAACCATAGCGGATGGCTCTTCTCAAAATTCTTCTTATTACGTATCCTGCCCCTGTATTGGAAGGCAACTGCCCATCGGCAATAGCAAAAGCCACGGCCCGCACATGGTCGGCAATCACACGCATGGCTATATCCTGCTTTTCGTCCTTGCCATAAGTCAGGCCACTCAGTTCTTCCAATCTCGCGATAAGCGGAGTAAACACATCTGTATCGTAATTAGATGTTTTACCCTGAAGGGCCATGCATAGGCGCTCAAAGCCCATCCCGGTATCAACGTGCTGCGCAGGAAGTTTTACCAGCTTACCATCTGCCATACGGTTAAACTCCATAAACACAAGGTTCCAAATCTCCACCACCTGAGGGTGGTCATTGTTTACCAAGGCTTTTCCATCAACGGCTGCACGCTCCGCATCACTGCGTAAGTCAATGTGTATTTCTGAACTTGGTCCACAGGGGCCTGAACCTCCCATTTCCCAAAAGCTGTCCTTTTTATTTCCATTCAGGATTCTGTCTTCGCTGGTGTACTGTTTCCAGTTTTCATAGGATTCATCATCCTTACCCAACTTATCCTCTGCATCTCCCTCAAAAACGGTAACATAAAGCCTGTCCTTTGGCAAACCATAAACTTCGGTCAAAAGCTCCCATGCCCATGCAATGGCTTCCTTCTTAAAGTAGTCGCCAAAACTCCAGTTACCCAACATTTCAAACATGGTGTGGTGGTAGGTATCGTGACCCACTTCCTCCAGGTCGTTATGCTTTCCGCTTACTCGAAGACATTTTTGAGTGTCCGCAATTCTAACATTTGAAGGTTCTCCGTTTCCCAGAAACAAATCTTTAAACTGGTTCATCCCCGCATTGGTAAACATAAGCGTAGGGTCGCCCTTAATTACAATTGGGGCGGATGCAACTAGCTCATGTTGCTTGGATTCGAAAAAATTTAAAAACTGCTGGCGTACCTCGCGGGCATTCCATTTGTTGGCTTTATTCATCTGCATGGAGAACGAAAGATCATTATTGTGTAATTTTGGCTCTGAAGTATCGTTAAGCATCCTGTATTTTCAGGCAAAACGCGCTTTATTAGCTATTACTCAAAAGCAGGCCAAAAGTATTAAATATGGCGAAGGTCAAGTACTATTACGACCCTAAAACATTATCCTACCGAAAAATAGAAAAAGGAGCAGGTCAGCGCCTCCGAAGTACTGCTGTTGTGGTAGCCTCTCTGTTGCTGTTTGGCTTTCTGTTTCACCTTGTTGCCGATAACTTTATTAACTCTCCAAAAGAGAAACGTTTACAACGTGAATTGGAGAATATGAAAATCCAGTATGACATATTGGATGAACGCATGGCCCAGCACACCGCGGTTTTAGAGGATTTACAGAGGCGCGATGACGACATCTACCGCGTGGTATTTGAGGCCGAACCCATCCCCGGGTCTATCCGTAAAGCTGGCTTTGGTGGTGCCAATCGCTACAAAAAACTTCAGGGTTTTGATAATAGTGAGATGATAAAGGAAACTGCCATGCGCATGGATCAAATAAGCAAGCAGATGTATGTGCAGAGCCGCTCTTATGACGAAATTGTAAAAATGGCGGAAGACAAATCCAAACTTTTGGCAGCTATTCCGGCTATTCAACCGGTGGCCAACGAAGAATTAAAACGACTTGCCTCAGGTTTTGGTTTTAGGGTTGACCCGTTTACCAAAGCACGTAAAATGCATTACGGCATGGACTTTAGCGCAGAAGTTGGCACCCCTATATATGCAACAGGTGACGGAAGAATCACAAGAGCCGATAACTCTTCCAGTGGTTTTGGTAACCATATCCGTATTGAACATGGTTTTGGATACACCACCGTTTATGCTCACCTCAGCGAATATAATGTTCGAGTTGGGCAACGCGTAAAACGCGGAGAAGTAATAGGCTATGTAGGAAACACAGGTCGTTCACGTGGGCCACACCTGCATTATGAAGTTTGGTTGAATGACGAAAAACTCAACCCTGTAAACTTCTATTATGGAGATCTTACTCCGGAAGAATTCAACACTGTGATACAACTGGCCAGTCAACCTAACCAATCCTTTGACTAATGGACAAGGAAATCGAAAAAATGTACTACAGCATTGGCGAAGCAGCGGCCATACTGGATGTAAACACGTCCTTAGTTAGGTTTTGGGAAAAGGAATTTGACATCCTTAAGCCAAAGCGGAATAAAAAAGGTAATCGCCTTTTTACCGTAAAGGATATGGAAAACCTAAAGCTTATTTACCATTTGGTAAAAGAGCGTGGGTTCACATTGGAGGGGGCTCAAAAGAAACTCCGCCAAAACAAGGGGGATACCGCCCAAAATGGCGAAGTTGTAGAAAGACTCAAAATGATCCGCCAGGCATTGATGGACATAAAGCATGAGCTGTAGCGGCATTTAATATTTGAAGATTCGAGAATTTGAAAATTTACTCTGAACCAGAATCATCGAATATTCAAATTTTCGAATCCCATTAATAATTCTCACCTCCCTAATTCCACCACCAACCTACCTTACCGCCCTTTTGGCAGTCCCACTTTCGTGGAATACCTATTGCTTCCCTAAGTTTGTTTAAAAATCAATCGAATCATAAAAAATGAAAAAAGGACTTATAGCACTTCTTGTAGTTGGCGGACTCCTGCTAATATTTGGATTTTCTTTAAAGGGAATGTTTAACAGCATGATTGAAATGCGCGAAACTACAGCCAAGCAATGGGCCAATGTGGAAACCGCTTACCAACGCAGAGCAGACCTAATTCCAAGTCTGGTAAACACTGTAAAAGGATATGCTGATTTTGAGCAGGAAACCTTGACTCAGGTTATTGAAGCCAGAAGCAGGGCTACATCCATAAATGTAGATGCCAATGACATTAACCCCGAGCAACTGCAAAAATTTCAAGCGGCACAGGGTCAACTTAGTGGAGCGCTGAGTAGGCTTTTAGTTACAATTGAAAGATATCCTGACCTAAAGGCAAACCAAAACTTCCTTGAATTGCAATCACAATTGGAAGGAACTGAAAACCGAATTTCGGTGGAACGCAACAAGTTTAACGAGGTAGTTGGAACTTACAACTCTTATATTCAGAAGTTCCCACAAATGTTTATAGCCAGTATGGGAGGCTTTGATAAGAAAGGGTATTTTGAATCAGCGGAAGGATCTGACGTTGCTCCTGAAGTAACTTTCTAGCACACCCCATCTGATGGTTTGTTAGTAGCGCAAATGCGATAATAAAGGCGCAATCATTTTTGGCGGGGTTTTTCACTTTCCATAATGGGCTTTGAAAAACCATGACAAAGACTAAAAACGAATCCCTTTAGGTAAACCCTAAAAACCACAATAATGAGTAAAGACAAGGCCGAAGAATTTTTTACCAAAGAACAGGAAGCGCAAATAGTGGCAGCCATAAAAGCCGCTGAAAACCGCACTAGTGGTGAAATTCGTGTACATCTTGAATCTCATACGGACGAGCCTAATTTGGAGCACGCCAAAAAAGTATTTGAAAAAGTAGGTATGACAGAAACAGAACTCCGCAATGGGGTTCTGTTTTATTTAGCTGTGGCCGATCGTCAATTTTCCATTATTGGTGATAAAGGGATAAACGATGTAACACCCGATGATTTTTGGGACAACATCCGCGATACCGCGCAAGCACATTTTAAGAAAGGTGAGTTTACCGAGGGCCTTATTGCAGGTATTGAAATGGCCGGAAAAGCCCTTAAAGAATACTTCCCACGGGAAGATGATGATATTAACGAGCTTTCGGACGAAATCTCAAAATCTTAAGTTTTGCAAAAACTACGCTTTCTACTTCCCCTCCTATTAATTACCCTTTTTGCCTTTGGGCAGAAATTTCCTGAACAGCCTAACCCACCACGTCTGGTAAATGATTTTGGGGATATACTTACCGATAGAGAAGAAGCCCAACTGGAGGAAAAGCTATTACGCTATAGCGATACCACCTCTACACAAATTACCGTAGTGATATTAAATGGAGAGCTATTGGACGACCCCAATTTATACGCTGCTGAACTTGCACAAGAATGGGGAGTAGGTCAAAAAGGAGTTGATAATGGTTTGATTTTCCTTTTAGCTCCAAAAGCACCAGTGGGTCAACGAAAAATGGCGATTCAAAATGGGTATGGCCTAGAACCCATAGTAACCGATGCCCTTACAAAAAGGATTATTGAGGAATATGTTCTGCCCGAATTCAGAAAAGAAAATTACTACGAGGGTATAGATGAAGGCACTGACCAAATCATAAAACTCCTTGCCGGAGAATTTAAAGGCAAGGGGCAGCGCAGGTCTAAAGGTGAAAAGGGCATTCCCTTCTTTGCCATTATACTTATCGCTATAATCATTATCAGCGTTATCCGCAACCGCAGAGGTGGTGGCCGTGGAGGTTACCGTGGTGGCGGTGGCTACTGGATTGGCGGCCTTGGCGGTGGTGGCTTTGGTGGTTCCTCCGGTGGAGGCTTTGGTGGCGGAGGCGGTTTTGGCGGCTTCGGTGGCGGAGGCTTTGGTGGTGGTGGCGCTAGTG
>CAXBJE010000087.1:0-9856 GCA_963975525.1 uncultured Owenweeksia sp.
CTGATAGGTCCTATGAATGGCTCTACCTGGCACTCGTATCGCTTTAATGCGGAAAAGTACCCGCCCTTTTTTACAGAGTTTTACCACCCGGAATATTACCCAAAACTGTGGGAGGAAGTAGGGTTTGAAAAGTTTGCCGGTTATTTTTCATCCATTGCCGAAAATGTACAGGCTATGCCCACACCGAGCTGGACAGTGCCCGAAGGAATTACCGTAAGGACACTTAGGATGGATGAGTATGAAAAGGAGTTGGTGAATATTCACAGGTTTTGCACTGAGGCTTTTGCCAATAACTTTCTCTACAGCCCAATTTCATTAGCGGAGTTTTTAAAACTGTACTTGCCGTTAAAGGCAGTGCTCGACCCCGAATTTGTTTTTATTGCTGAAGAAGATGGCGAAATGGTTTGCCTGATGCTCAATGTGCCGGATCACTACTCAAAAACCGAGAAGCGCTTAATCACCAAAACCATTGCCCGTAAGGCCGGTAAAAAGTATGCAGGCCTGGGGCATCAGGTATCCAACATGCTTTTTGAAAAGGCCAAAGCCCATGGTTATCATACTTTAATTTATGCTTTTGTGCTGGATGAAGGCATGGCACGGCAGCTTTCTAAAGACTTTTTTGGGGAGATTTTCAGGGAGTATAATTTGTTTAAAATGGAGTTATGAGAAAGTTAGTGCGAATCATCTTAATTCTTTTTGTTGCGTCAGTGGCTCTGGTTTACTTCAGTCCTTATAAAAGTCAACACAACCGCGGTTATGCAATTATTAAAACCATTAAGGTTAATGCAAACCAAGAGCAACTGTATAATTATCTGGGCAACTCTGCCAATGCCGCAGACTGGTCATCCTACGTTTCGCATATTGAAACCTTGAATGAACCTGAATTTGTAGATGGTGAGAAAGGCTCCGCCAGAAGATGCTATCAAAAAGATGATGAAACCAATACCTGGGACGAACGAATTGAGTTGGCTTATCCATACTCTTACAGGCGGTTGTCTGTTTACAACCTTCAGGGGTTCCCCATTGAATCGGATGCACTATTAACCGAGCAATTGTATGAGGGAATTGACAGTTCTACCACAAAGCTTTCGCTTACCCTTTATTTAGACCCGGACAAAAGCAACTGGATAGACCAGATAAAGATGTTTATAGCTTCTTATAAGGTGGGGTCTATCTTTGAGGCTAATCTGGAGAATATTAAAAAAATCAACGAAGAATGAGTTCAAGCGAAGACCTGACAGGTTTTCAAAACCTGTCAGGTCTAAATCCAAAGAACATTGCTGACCTCTTTCTCCAACAGGCGCACAAACAACCTGAGGTAGCCGCCATCCTTGAAAAAGGAGATGAAATAAGCTATGGTGAGCTTAGGGCTGAGGTTTTTGCTTACGCAGGATATTTAAGGGAAAAGGGCATCGGAAAGCGCGATAGGGTATTGGTTTTTGTTCCTGTTTCCATACAGTTGTACAAAGTGGTGCTGGCTATTATTGCCATAGGCGCGGTTCCGGTTTTTCTAGACCAATGGTCTTCCCTAAAAAGGTTAAAGCAAAGTGCCGAATTGGCCGACTGTAAAGGTTTGGTGGCTGGTTGGAAATTACGACTGCTCGCCTTTTTTATTCCCGAGTTCCGAAAAATTCCGTTGAAATTAAACCCAACTAAAAAAGCCCGGCCAATAACCCAAACTGAGGAGATGGGGCCGGAGGATGCTGCCCTAATCACATTTACCACAGGAAGCAGCGGCAGTCCAAAAGCGGCCTGGCGAACACATGATTTTTTATTCCAGCAGCATCAGGCATTAATGAAAGAGCTAAAACCCAAACAAGGCGATGTGAATATGACCACATTGCCCGTTTTTGTGTTCAGCAATCTGGCCGCGGGTTTAACCACAATCTTACCAGAATTTAATCCGCGAAAGCCTGAAAAACTAAACCCAAGCTGGATTTTAGAGGATTTGGAAAAGGCCAGCACTCTTATTTGTTCTCCAGATTTATTGATGCGACTGGTTCCACATGCCGAGCATTATAACCTTGCTGGATTAACTGAAGTATTCACCGGAGGTGCTCCAGTTTCGCCTCAGATGGCTGTAGCCATTCAAAAGAGGTTTCCACAAACTATTGTGGCGTATGGTTCTACTGAGGCCGAGCCCATTTCCTCCATTTCCATTAAAGAACTGGCTGGTTACTATGATAGTGAGCCAAAGGGAATTCCTGTAGGCAAGTTGCATGAAGATATTCAGTTGAAAATTATTCCGGTAACGGATAAACCAATTGCACCCAATGCGGATGAATGGCTGAGTTTAGGCCTTCCGGAAAAGGAAATAGGTGAAGTGATGGTGGCTGGCCCGCATGTTTTAAAAAAGTATTATCAGAACCCTGAAGCCCAGTCCAGACAGAAGTTTGAGGTTAATGGTCAGCTATGGCACCGAACAGGCGATAGCGGATTTTTAGATGAGAGTGGCAACTTATTTTTAACCGGGCCCGTCAAATATTTATTTAAGAGGGATGACCTTTGGGTTGGGCAGTTCCCCATAGAAATACAACTGAACAAATTACCGTCCATACAGGAAGCTACCATCCTTAACAAGAATGGCGAAATCACAATTTTCCTGGTAAAGAAAAAGGGAGTTTTGGATAACGCGGTAAAAGAAGAAATCAGCAATGCCGAAATCTCTTATGACCGAATAGAGTATTTGGACGCTTTACCCAAGGACCCACGGCACCACTCTAAAATTGAATATGGAAAGTTGTTAAGCTGAGAATTTACTCATCATAACTTATTACAACTCTGGCTGATGTTGGGTGCGTTTGGCAGGTAAGCACATAGCCTTCATCCACTTCATCATCCTCAAGGGCGTAGTTCATTTCCATTTCTACAGAACCTTCAATTACCTTGGCACGGCAGGTGCAGCAAACAGCTCCCTTACAGGCGTAAGGCACGTCTGCTCCGGCATCCAGTGCCGCATCAAGTACGCTGAAACCATTACTGGCAATTTGGAAATGAGTTTCCTCACCATCTAAAATCACCGTAACATCACTCGTTAGCTTCTCCACATTTTTATCAGAAGAAACCTTGGTTTTATGAGCAATATTCTGGCTTGGTGAAGTAAACAGTTCGTAGTGGATATGTGATTTTTCAACACCAAGATTTTGCAAGCTGCTGTTTATACAGTTAATCATGGCTTCGGGTCCACAGATGAAATACTCATCCACTTCACTTACGTTGAAAAACTTCTGGGAGAAAGAGATGCACTTAGCTTCATCCAGATGGCCTTTCAAAAAGTCAGACCCCTGGTCTTCACGGCTAAGTATGTGGTGAACCTCAAGACGGTTCATGTATTTGTTTTTTACAGCGTCAATTTTATCCCTAAAAATTACCGACTGCGTGGTACGGTTACCATAAAATAAAGTGAAGGTGCTGTTTGGCTCCAGTTCCATTACGGCCTTGATAATGGAGAAAACCGGGGTAATTCCTGAGCCGGCAACAAAGGCCACATAATTCTTTTTGTGAGTGGGATCTAGCTTGGTATAAAACTTCCCTTCAGGTGTCATTACCTCAATTTCCTTCCCAACAGTTAACTCTGTATTGGCAAAAGTTGAAAACTTACCACCTTCAACTTGTTTGATTGCCACGCGCAACTCCCCCTCTTCCGGGCTTGAACATAGCGAGTAGGAGCGCCTTACTTTTTCGCCATTAATTTCAGTTTCCAGAGTGAGGTATTGTCCGGGGATGAACTTATATTCACTCTCCAAATCCTCAGGTACAGCAAAGGCTACAGATATACAATCGGCAGTTTCACGGGTAATGTCCTGAACTTTTAGTGTATGGAAACGAGCCCTGTGAGAAGGCTTCTCGTTAGTCAATAAAGACTTCTTTTTATCGGTTGATTTCTTAAAGAAATTGAGCATGCTCATTATTTTTAAAGAGGACTGCAAATATAAGATGGGTTTAAGGTTTACGATAAGTATTATTAAGATAAACCTCAGTTGGAGCTTTTGGTTAAGGATATGAAGTGTAATATTTGCACCGTATCTTTGTGACAACACGAAAAATCCGCATTGTAATGACGAAAGAAATGAACTTGGAGGAAAGGTTTCAACAGTATGTTGATGCTGAAAATAAGGTGGAACCAAAGGATTGGATGCCGGAAAAATATCGGAAAACATTAATTCGCCAAATCAGTCAGCACGCCCACTCGGAAGTAGTAGGTATGTTGCCTGAAGCAAATTGGATTACAAGAGCACCTTCCTTACGGAGAAAAATCGCCTTATTGGCTAAAGTTCAGGATGAGGCCGGACACGGATTATACCTGTATTCTGCTGCAGAAACGCTTGGCGCAGATCGTATGGATATGGTAAAAGACCTTCTTAGTGGGAAGGCCAAATACTCATCAATTTTTAACTATCCAACCCCAACCTGGGCCGATATGGGCGCTATTGGTTGGTTGGTTGATGGTGCGGCCATTGCCAATCAGGTAATGCTTTGCCGTACTTCGTATGGTCCTTATGCTAGGGCGATGGTTAAGATTTGTAAAGAAGAAAGCTTTCATCAGCGGCAGGGGTACGAAATTACAATGACCCTGGCACAGGGAACTCCAGTACAAAAGCAAATGGCTCAGGATGCGCTTAACCGCTGGTGGTGGCCTGCGTTAATGATGTTTGGCCCCACCGATGACTTATCTCCAAACTCTGCTCAAAGCATGAAGTGGAAGATTAAGAGAAAGTCTAATGATGAACTTCGTCAGGAGTTTATTGATAAAACCGTTGCTCAGGCTGAGTTTTTAGATTTAAAAATTCCAGACCCAGATTTGAAGTGGAATGAAGAAACCGGTCATTATGAGCATGGAGAAATTGACTGGGAAGAATTTTATAATGTGATAAAAGGCAACGGAAAGTGCAACAAGCAGAGGCTTGAAGCCAGAAATAAAGCTCACGATGATGGTGCCTGGATTAGAGAAGCAGCCAATGCCTATGCTAATAAGGAAGCAGCCAGAAGAAAGAAGCAAAGCAGTGCTGCTTAATAGGCAGTAGAATGGAATGCCTGAGATTAGTCGTTTTTACGGGATAATTGTGAGGATGTATTTTAATGATCATAACCCTCCTCACTTTCATGTAGAATATCAGGGATTTAGAGCTTTATATGAAATCCAGACTCTGGATATTTTGGAAGGATCATTACCAAAACGTGCACATGCACTGGTTTTGGAGTGGGCTTCCCTACATAAAGGTGAATTGCTTAAAAATTGGGAAAGAGCAATTGTACCAGAGGCAATGGAAAAAATAGAACCTTTGGATTGATGAAATGGAAAGGATAAAAGAAGTAAGTGTAAAGGATGGCTATACTGTGGAGCTGCACTTTAGAGATGGCTTTGTAGGTACAGTAGATATGACGCCCTTTTTGGGAAGAGGTTTTACTGCAGAACTTTTGGAAAAAGAAAAATTCAAGCAGGTATTTGTGGAGCCTGGTGGGGGTATAGCCTGGCCAAATGGTTATGATTTTTGTCCTGATTATTTACGGCAACTGGCATCAGGCACCGTAGAACAAGAAACTGCTTTAGAAAACAAGTAATAATGAGCAACAAAGACAACTGGAAGATTTGGGAAGTATTTATTCGCTCCCGCAACGGATTAAGCCATAAACATGTGGGCAGCCTACATGCACCTGACGCGGAAATGGCCATAAAAAATGCTCGCGATGTTTACACCCGCAGAAGTGAGGGAATTAGCATTTGGGTAGTGCCTTCAGAGTCAATCACGGCAAGTAGCCCTGATGAGAGTGAGCCACTATTTACCCCGGCAGATGATAAGGTATATCGTCACCCTACGTTTTATGATATTCCCGATGAGGTGGGGCATATGTAGCTTGAGAAGGTTTAAGGTTTGTTGTTTAAAGTTTAAAGTTGTGTCATCCTGAGTGAATCAAAAAGGCGATAGCCGGTTTGATTTGTATCGAAGGATGTCTATCGAAAAACAAAATATTTTGCAAAAAGAATTACTAGAATATACCCTGCGCCTTGGCGATAACGCCCTGATACTTGGACAACGCTTGGCGGAATGGTGCGGCCACGGCCCTGTGTTGGAGCAGGACATTGCTCTTTCCAACATTTCATTGGACCACCTTGGGCAAGCTCGTATGCTGATGCAATACGCAGCGGAGCTAAAAGGTGAGGATTGCACCGAAGACAAAATGGCCTTTTTCAGGGATATTATGGAGTATAAAAACCTCCTTATTCTCGAACTTGAAAATGGCGACTGGGGAAAGACATTGGCACGGCAGTTTTTGTTTGACACCTTCAACTACTTCCAGTACACTGAATTATTGAAAAGCAAGGATGACCACATTAGGGCTGTTGCCCAAAAGGCCATTAAGGAAATAACCTACCACGCCCAGTGGAGTGCTGAATGGATTATCCGATTAGGGGATGGAACAGAGGAAAGCCATGAGCGTATTCAAAACTCAATAAATGAACTTTGGGAGTGGACAGGAGAAATGTTTGAGATGGATGCCGTTGACCAGAAAATGATTGAGGCTGGCATTGGGGTAAACCTTGAACCTATAAAAGTAGCCTGGCACGAAAAAGTGGCCGAAATTCTTGAAATGGCTACCCTTACAAAACCTGAAACCGGCTGGATGCAGACGGGTGGTAAAAAAGGAGAACACACCGAATATCTTGGTTTTGTTTTAGCTGAAATGCAGCATTTACCAAGGATGTATCCTGAAGCCAAATGGTAGTTTAGCCAATCGGATGGAGGGGCTAAATTAACTGTAATGCTAAGGACAAACCTCTTTAAATTTAATCTGTTATTGATTGTGGCACTCGCCTTTATTCTGGCGGGTTGTAAAGCCTATACCAGTTACGACAAGGCTTTGCGCGAAGCAGAGGATGTTGAAAAACTGGTACTTAGCAGACAACGGATTGGTGTGCTGCCCGATAATGTTGCCAGATTGGCAAACCTTAAGGAATTGCGACTGTTTAAGTCTAATTTGCATGAACTACCGGCTACTATTGGCGATTTAGATAAACTGGAAGAACTGGTTTTAAGTGACAATAAATTGAAAGAGCTTCCACCGGAAATCGGTAAGCTGAAAAACCTAAAAAGGCTTTCACTACACCACAACCAACTTACCCATTTACCTAAGGAGATTGGCAATCTCGAAAACCTTGAAGTACTTAACCTTGGTTTTAATAACCTGGATTCCATACCCCAGGAAATCATCCAGTTAAAGAACCTTAAGTTTTTATACCTACACCAAAATCAACTTACCAAACTCCCATTTGGGTTGGAATATCTTCAGGATCTTCAGATTGTGAATTTAGAACGCAACTACTTGAACGAGCTACCAGAATCATTAAGCTATTTGCCAAACTTGCTAGTATTGAATGTGGCTTATGCCGGAAATGGACTTGAAATACCTGTGGGGTTGTGTAAATCGCTTACGCTGGAGGAGCTGATTGTAAATAGCAGCGTAATTATTCCCGGGTGTTTTGCTGTGCCGGGAAACAGACAATTACAGGTAATTTTGAAGTGAGCGTTTTGTACCTTAATGGTTGATTACAATGAAGATGACGATAACAGAAGATCAAATATGGAAATGGCTAGAGGATGTTTCTGACCCTGAAATACCAGTGCTTTCGGTAGTGGATTTGGGAGTGGTGCGGCATGTGGAATTAGGTGGTGATCATCCTATCATAAAAATTACTCCTACCTACAGCGGCTGCCCGGCCATGCAAGAGATTGAGGAAAACATTAAGCAGAAGCTTAAGGAAGAAGGTTTGGAAACCGCTGAGGTGCAAACCATTCTCTCGCCCCCGTGGACCACTGATTGGATGACGGAACGTGGAAAGCAAAAGCTGCGTGAATTTGGCATTGCACCCCCAGAGGGAAGTTCAGTCGATAAGTCTGTTTTATTTGGAAAGGCCAAAACAGTGAAGTGCCCCTATTGCAGTTCTACTAACACCACCATGGTAAGCCAGTTTGGCTCTACCGCCTGCAAATCACTTTATAAGTGTACTGACTGCCTGGAGCCGTTTGATTACTTTAAGTGTATTTGATTTTTTGTGTTTCGAGGCGAAAACCGGAAGTATTAGTACTTACTTCTGATACTCCTTATTCTTTTAGCTCATTGCAAATTGCTAAAACTTAAACTCACCAGATTAAAGTAGAAAATATTACAGCTTACAAATAAATGAGCCTTTCCCAAATAAAAATAATCCAACGGGAACCCTTGGAAATAAAACTAAAGGTAAAACGTGCCCCGCTCTTTGTTTTGTCATGTTTGTGGGTGGTGCTAGTCCTTATGATAGCATTGCCTTTGGCGGGAATAAGCTATGCTATTATATGGGGCAATGGGCCGCATATTGGGTTTCTCTTTATGCTCAGTGTGGTTTTTATCCTTGCCCGGTTTCTAGTGCGTACTATTCTCTGGAATACTTACGGTTCGGAGTTGTTGACTTTCGGAAAAGAAGAGTTTAACTATCAGGCCGATTATAAATATTTTAAAGGCCCAGTGCGTAGCCTCATTGGCGAATACCAACCCTTTTATTATTTTCATGATGATGAAGACAAACAAGCGTGTATAGGGGTGAGAACTGTGGATGACGAAGTTTTGGCGGTCACCAAATTGCCAATTGCTGAGGTAGAGAAAGTATGGGAGGAGGAGCTTTGTAAATTTTCAACTATTCAGTTTAAAGACATCCAATCAAAGGAATCATAGGCGTGGTGCTCGTATCCCACGCCTTTCTTTTTACTTTTGGCCAAAACCCGAAAACATGTCAGATTTTATACAAGTAGAGAAGATTGATAAAGTCTTAAAAATAACCCTAAACCGGCCGGATAAATACAACAGCTTTGTGCGCGAAATGGCGTTGGCCCTACAAGCCGAACTTAAGAAGGCTGAGGCTGATAAAAGCATTCGTTGTATTTACCTTACGGGAAATGGCAAGGCCTTTTGTGCCGGGCAGGATTTAGCCGAAGCCACAGACCCCAATGGCCCCGAACTCACCAAAATTGTAACCGAGCACTATAATCCTATTGTAGAGGCTATTCGCAATATAGATTTACCGGTAGTAGCCGCTGTAAACGGTGTAGCCGCTGGTGCGGGCGCCAATATTGCTTTGGCAGCAGATGTGTGCGTTGCAACGGAGTCGGCCAGTTTTATTCAGGCATTTTCTAAAATTGGGTTAATACCTGATAGTGGAGGTACCTATACCTTACCTCGTTTAATTGGTTTTCAAAAAGCTTCTGCCTTAATGATGATGGGTGATAAAGTTTCCGCCACCGATGCCGAGCGTATGGGAATGATTTACAAAGTTTTCAGTGATGATACCTTTGAGGGGGAATCCATGAAAATTGCTCAAACCCTAGGCAACATGCCCACCAAGGCTTTGGTTGCCACCAAGAAGTTGTTGAACGCCTCTTCCCTAAACAATTTAGAAGATCAGCTTACTTTGGAGGATAAATACCAAACCGAGTGCGGGCATAGCTATGATTATGCGGAGGGAACGCGAGCATTTTTAGAAAAGAGAAGACCGGAATTTAAAGGGGAATAGCACGCAGATAACGCGGATTTGGCGGATGGAGACAGATAAAATCAGCGAAAATCAGCGAAAATCAGTAGCATCCGCGTCATCAGCGGTCTAAAAAAACCATAATATGAAAATAGCAATAATAGGTGCGGGAGCCATGGGCGCAGGAATAGCACAGGT
This sequence comes from uncultured Owenweeksia sp., assembly GCA_963975525.1. Lineage (GTDB taxonomy): Bacteria > Bacteroidota > Bacteroidia > Flavobacteriales > Schleiferiaceae > Owenweeksia. Next base: position 9,701 of record CAXBJE010000087.1, read on the forward strand.
GGCTGCGCAAAAGGGCCATCATGTTTACCTTACTGATAAGTTTGACAATGCCCTAAAAAAGGCAAAAGCAGGGCATGAAAAAATACTGGCTCGCTTAGTTGAAAAGGGAGTTATAAAGTACGGAGCGGACAAAGAGATTGTGGACAGAATTTCCTA
>CAXBJE010000088.1:0-9777 GCA_963975525.1 uncultured Owenweeksia sp.
GTAATGGTACGTTAAGCTCGGCTTTTGTTGGTGATACAGCAGAGGTAGGTACATATTCAGTAAATGGTAACGTGGTTACCATGATTACCGATGGAGACACTACTGTTGCTGATATTACCACACTTACCAGTAGTAAACTGGTTTTGGATGCTACAGATGTTTATACCGAAAATGGTGTTACGTATAAGGATTATACTCATGTTGAGTTAGCCAAGTAATAGCAACTAACATTAAGTTGGAAGCCCCGCATAGCTATGTGGGGCTTTTATTTTTAAGGTCACAAAGTCTATTTTTGTGGGAAAATCAAAACAATAGTGCAGGCAGAACTCATAGCCATAGGTGATGAAATACTCATTGGCCAAACCACAGATACCAACTCAACATTTATAGCTACCCAACTTAATCTTAATGGGATTTCGGTGAAGCAAAAGCGGGTAATAGCCGATGATGCTGAAACCATTAAGCAAGCCCTTGATGCCATTCTTCCTGAAACAAAATTGGTTTTTATGACCGGTGGGCTTGGGCCTACCAATGACGATATCACTAAGGTTACCCTAAACGAGTACTTTGGTGGGGAGTTGGTTTTTCACCCGGATGTGTTTGAGCACATCACCCAGCTTTTTGCATCTTTTAATAGAGTGCCATCCGAGACCAATCGCGGACAAGCCATGTTGCCAAGTGTGTGTACACCTTTGCCCAATAAGATGGGTACAGCACCAGGGATGCGCTTCGAGAAGGATGGATGTTATTATTTTTCACTTCCCGGGGTGCCTTATGAAACGGAGAACCTTGTGGAACATACTATCATTCCGTGGATAAAGGAGAATTTACAAAAGGGAACTGTGGTTCATAAAACCATACTTACCCAGGGCGTACCCGAAAGTGAGTTGGCAGAAACCTTATTTGACTGGGAAAGTAATTTGCCTAAAGGAGTGAAACTAGCCTATTTGCCATCGGCAGGTATGGTTCGCCTGAGGCTTACATCCTATATAGGTACCGAGGAAGAAGCCAGGGCTATAGTGGAAAGGGAAGCACAAAAGGTAATTGATCTTTTGGGAGATATAGTATTTGGTGAAAATGCACAAACCCTGGAGGAGGTTATTGGAATCAGCCTAAGAAATAACAAAAGTACACTGAGTACGGCCGAGAGCTGTACAGGCGGATATATAGCACACCTTATTACCTCTGTTTCTGGTAGCTCCGATTACTTTATGGGCAGCGTAGTAAGCTATTCTAACCAGGCCAAGGTGGAATTGCTGGATGTAGACGCTCAGGTAATTAAAGAGCATGGCGCAGTTTCTAAGGAAGTGGTGCTGCAAATGGCCGAAGGTGCCCGTAAAAAATTTCATACCGACTTTGCCATAGCCACGAGCGGAGTGGCCGGCCCAACAGGTGGAACCAAGAAAAAACCGGTGGGTACCATTTGGATTGCCGTGGCCGGACCAGATGGTGCAAAAGCCAAATGTTTCAGTTTTGGGCGCAATCGAGATCGCAACATTCAAAAGACCGCTATGATGGGCTTGGATTTGCTGCGCAGGGAGGTTCAAAAAATTAAAGTGTAGTATTGTGGAGAAGTAAAAGTTTATATACTTTTGCAGACCAATTTTTAACGAGCAGAAAACATGTCACGAGTTTGTGAATTAACAGGTAAAAAGGCGATTACAGGTAACAGCGTATCCTTTTCAAATAAGAAGAATAAGCGCAAGTTTAATGTAAACCTTATGAAAAAGCGCTTCTACATTCCTGAAGAAGACAAGTGGATTACCCTTAAAGTGTCAACTTCTGCCTTGAAAAACATTAATAAGAAAGGAATCTCTGCCGTACTTAAGGAAGCACGCGAGAATGGATTTCTTACCAAATAATAATTTGCAATGGCCAAAAAAGGAAACCGCGTACAGGTTATAATGGAGTGCACTGAGCACAAGGAGTCTGGAATGCCAGGAACTTCTCGTTATATTACCACCAAAAACAAAAAGAACACTCCTGATAGATTGGAGCTTAAGAAGTTTAATCCTATCCTTAAGCGCAAAACCGTTCATAAGGAGATTAAGTAATCTTATAAAATTATAGACGATGGCTAAGAAAGTAGTTGCAACATTAAAGAAGGGAGACTCTGCATCTTTTACCAAAGTGGTTAAGATGGTAAAGAGCCCTAAGTCTGGAGCTTACACTTTTGAAGAAAAAGTGATGAACAAAGAATTGGTAAACGACTTCTTGAAGAACTAAGTAGTACGTTAATGTCTTATATAAACCCTGTTGATGGAAACATCAACGGGGTTTTTTCGTTTGTCCCCACATCAATTTCCTTCCCTTATTTAAATGGCATTTCCCAAATAGGGAATGAAATGTTAAAAATTTATAGTGTAAAAGGTTGGTATTGAGTATTACGCGGTTGACGGCATAGATTTTACGATAAGATTGACAGCTTTAGCGAACTAAAGACTGAAAATTTTACAATCAATGCTTTTTTCCTAAACTTAACCTAATCACGTAGTAGAAGAATCCACTTGATGTTTATTAAGTGGATTCTTTTTTTCTATCCCTTACTGGGATAACCACCCGGCACGCTGTCCAATCATCATCAATCGAACAAATCTTATTATCAACCAAGCCACAGCTTAACGCAAATTCGCGCACAAGGTTGCTGTCTAGCTCACTTTCTTTTTTAGAGGCCTTCTTATAATGAGAAATCCAAATGGTGCCATTTTGCTTAATGCTGTTGTGTGCGTGCTTTAGCAAGGCAGAAAGTTCCATAAAGGAATTGGTAAACAGGTGAACAAAGTCTGCATTTTCGGTAACCTGCAATGGCTTTTCGGTAAAAGGCCACTCTATAAGTTCAAAGTAGTTTTTGGGGGCATTAAGTAGAATAATCTCTTTATCAGGACTTATCTGTAGCTTTTGCCATACTGCCCTACTCATAGCGTAGGGATTCGATGGGGTCGAGGCGAGAGGCTTTGAGTGCAGGATAAAAACCTGAGACAAGACCTGTGAGAAAACAAAGTACAAAGGCCATCAACATCCATAACCATGGAACAATAAATGACCCTCCAACAAAAGTGGAGATTACATTACCAATGATAATTCCTAAGATAACACCGGCCACACCGCCCATCAGACAAATCAAAATGGCTTCTGTTAAAAACTGACTTCTGATAGTGGTTGATTTTGCCCCTATTGCTTTTCGTACTCCAATTTCGCGAGTTCGCTCCGTAACCGAAACCAACATAATATTCATTAAGGCGATGGCTGCTCCAAGCATGGTAATAGCAGCAATAAGTATAGCGGCAATTGTTACAAAGCTCATGCTTTCAATTAAGGTTTGAGAGAGACTATCACTTTTGGTAATATGAAAGTTGGTTTCTTCTTTGGGGCGCAGCTTGCGGATAGAACGCATTACTACGGTGGCTTCACTGGAAATATGATCTACCTGATCGCCCTGCAGGGCCATTACGTTAATAGCATAGCTTTGATTGGAGCTGCTGAATATGGCCCTGGCCTTTGAGATTGGAATGAAAACGGATTTATCACCGCCAAAGCCAAAGGCATTTCCCTTTTCTGCAAGTATCCCTACCACCTTTAGGCGCCTTCCATTTACATTGATGATTCGCCCTAGAGGGTCAATTCCATCAAATAGTTTGTTTACCACCTCTTGCCCAATCAAAGCCACGGGCACGGTATTCAGAACATCGGCTTCTGTTATACTTCGGCCCGATTCCAACTCATAACCAGCTGTGGGCAAGTAGTTTTCATCCATTGCCATAATGCTGATGTTGGGATTGGTTTTTTTATTCTGATAGGTAACTTCAGAGAGGGATGCCAGGTAACTGACGCTGGCCAGTGCCGGTTGGTCTTTAAAGCGGTTTTTGAACTCCAGTGCCTGATCATAGGTAATATTGGGAAACTGCTTTGGCTTTTTTCCACGTCTGCCAATATGGATGTTTGGACCGCGGTTTTGTATAGTAAATGTATTGGAGCCCAACAATGAAAGCTGGCCTGTAAGTCCTGATTTTATAGCATCAATGGCAGTGAGGATACCCACCAGTGCCATAATACCTATGGCTATGATAAGTGCGGTGAGTATGGTGCGCAGTAGCTGCCCCTTTATTGAGTGGAAGGCAATCCGCGTGTTCTCTAAAATAACTCCTGCTTTCATGGGCGCTTTTGGTGGCCTAAAAGTATCAATTAATAGTGGATAGGTGGAGGGTTATATTTGTCGCATTGTTGCACATCGTTGATTGGAGTGTAGTATTAAAATATTCTATGATTGAAATTAGGATTTGACCTCAATCGAAGCCAAGCGGTATTAGGAAGCCTTGTCAACAACGGAGTATTAAATTTTAGACAATGAAATTCATTTTTCGGCCTGAGTTTGAATCAAACACCTATAGAGAGGATTGGCTAGAGATCAGAAAAGATATAGTCCCATTCGTTGGAAATTTTTTAGTTGACAGGGATTATGGTGGCAATGTTAATGGCCTAATGATCGTGTTTAGGGTGTTTTTAAACTATGAGAATCGCAAACAAGTAAAACAATATAATAGAAAAGAAGGAGCGCTTGTTTTGGGTTGTCATATTGATGCAAACGCATTTTCCATGGCTAATATTGAAGAGGCTAAGCATTTTGTTATCCAAGGAATTTTGAGTGCCCTCAATAGTTTTGACAACCTAAGGTTCAAGCCAGCTGGATTTGAAAATGAAAGATTGTACAATGACCTGAATAATTTACTATTAAATAATGAGGATCGAGCTAGACTGCGTTAATAGGGGTGTTTTGATTAAGATATTTCCACCCAACGTTATGGGCTGGAAAACAACAAAAGCGGAACAGCAGAGAAGAAATGCTTAACCTCCTAAGATTACTAAGATATTATTCTGCTAAATTCTCATCTCTATACCTTTGCCCACTTCTCTTTAAATAAAAAATGCCTCAACAAAATTTTTTAGTAATAGGATGGGATGCTGCCGACTGGCAAGTGATTGAACCCTTGATGGCGGCCGGTAAAATGCCAACCCTCAGCAAAATGTTGAAGGGAGGCGTAAAAGGCAATATTGCCACTTTAAACCCTCCGCTAAGCCCAATGTTGTGGACGAGTATTGCCACTGGTAAAAGAGCTTATGATCACGGTATTCATGGTTTTGTGGAGGTGGATTCACTAACCGGAAACATTCTCCCCGTAAGGGCAACTACACGGAAGGCTAAAGCCATTTGGAATATATTGAATGAGGCCGGACTTAAAACCAATGTGGTAAACTGGTGGCCTTCGCATCCTGCTGAAAAGCTGAACGGGGCGGTGGTTACCAATCAGTTTCATAAAGATGCACCTACGCATGGTGATGATTGGCCATTGGAAGCCGGAAGTGTATTTCCTGAAAATTTATTTGAGACTTTAAAAGAACTTAGGGTTCATCCGGCAGAACTTACGCTACAGCATGTTTTGCCCTTTATACCGCAGGCGGCTACTCTTGATCCTGAAGGGGATAAGGTGCTAAAACCGTTGATGCGTGTTTTGGCCCATTGCGCTTCGGTGCACAATGCTGCCACCTACCTCATGGAAAATGAAGAGTGGGATTTTATGGCCGTGTACTATGAGGCCATTGATCACTTTTCGCATTTGGCGATGAAATACCATCCGCCACAGATGGAGGGTGTGGATGATAAAGAGTTTGAGCTTTACCACAGTATTATTGAGGCCGCCTACCGCTATCATGATATGATGCTGGAAAGGCTGCTGAACCTTGCCGGAAGTGATTGCAGCGTAATGCTGGTTTCCGACCATGGTTTTGAGTCGGGTGAACTTCGTCAGTTGGAGTTACCCGATGTAGCAGCAGCACCTGCTTTGGAACATCGCAAATATGGAGTACTGGCAGCAACGGGCCCATCCTTTAAAAAAGGAGAACATGTTTTTGGCGCTTCGCTATTGGATGTCACGCCAACTATTCTCCATCACTTTGGCTTGCCTGTTGGCGATGATATGGAAGGCCGTGTATTGACCGATGTTTTTAGAAATCCGGAAAAACCGGGTGAAATACCTTCCTGGGAAATTACAGGAAAGCAAGTGGAGTTTTGTGAGGAGGAGAGTGGATCATCGGCAGGAATGCTAAAGCAACTGGAGGACTTGGGTTACATAAACCTAAGCCAAAAGGATAAAACCACCTATGTGGAACAGGAGCTGAATTATAACCTGAGCCTGAGTTTGCTGGATGGCAACAGGTTGGAACAGGCTAAGGAGCTAATCTCTAAAAACTATAAATCCTATGGTGAGCTGAGATATGGATTGTTGCTGGCCCGTACATTACTGAGATTGGGAGAATCCGAAAACCTAAAAGAGTTGCTCTTGGATTTAACTCAAAAATTCCCCAAACAAAAGGCTATTCAACACTTTGAAGGTTTACTGGCTTTACGGGATGGTAGAGTAGGAGACGCCATTTCAAATTTCAAGCAGATGGAAAGTCGTGGTTTGGTTTCGATTGAACTGTTGTTGGAAATTGCCAGAGCGTTAATGATTTCCGCTGAGGTTTCTGAAGCAAAAGCCTACTTTGAAAAAGTATTGAAACTGGACAGTGAAAACGCGGTTGCTCTTAGTGGACGGGCACAATGTTATCTGGAACTGGGCTATACAGCCGAGGCTTTAGCCGATTTGGAGAAAAGTCTGGAACAGCAGTTTTTTCAACCTAACAGCCATTACCTTTTGGCGCAAGCCGCACACCAACTGGCATTTGATGAGGTGGCTGTGAAAGCCTTAAAAATTTGTTTGCAGCAAGCACCAAGGCATCAGGCCGCCAAAGCTCTTTTAATGAAAATGGAAAAACTTGAACCCAAACGGACAGAGCCAATAGTTGTGGTTAGCGGATTCCCAAGAAGTGGAACCAGCATGCTGATGAAGATGCTAAGGGAGTCGGGCCTATCCCTGTACCTAGATGAAACCCGCGAGAAGGATGAGCATAACCCTGAGGGCTATTTTGAGCATGAGCGGGTAAAGAACCTCGGACTAAAGAATGATTGGCTTCATGAGTCTCGCAGACAAGTGTTAAAAGTGGTAAGTCCGCTGTTGCGCTATTTGCCTTCTTCAGAAATATTTAAGGTTATCCAGATAAAAAGGCCACTGACTGAGGTGATAGTTTCTCAGGAAGTAATGAAGGGAAAGAGTAAGGAAGAGGTGATGAAACACTTCCCATTTCAAATGGCAATGGAAATGCAACAGGAGGAGGTTCGGCTGGGAAACTGGCTGAAAATGCAGCCCAATATGGAGTTGCTGGTGGTGGAGTATTACGATTGCCTTGACAACCCAGCCAATGTATTGAAAGAAATAAAGAGTTTCTTAAACCTACCTTTGGACATTGAAAAAGGCGAAAAAGCAATTAACAAAAAGCTGCATCGCAATAAATTGGCTACGTAGCAAGTTTTTAAGATTTTTGCCACCTCATAAATGAACATGAAAAAGGAACAGTTAGAAAAGATTCTACTGCGTTATTCGGGCGCAGCAACGGTAATACTTGGAGCCACTACAGCTCAGGGACAAATCGTGTGGACCGATATACAAGACACTACTCTAAGCAATAATAATCAGCGATACGATATTGATGTAAACAATGATGGTGAAGTAGATTTCCGCATCACACAGTTTGTAGACAGTATAGTAAGTGGTACTAACCTTACCGGTGTTCAGGTGGAAACCTTTGGTACTGCCGGAAATCAGGTTTTAGGTCTTGATTATCTTAACTACAATTATCCTTTTAGATTAGGTGTGGGCGATACCATTGGTGTTGGGCAGCCCTTTAAAGGATTGGGACAGGGAACAGCACCCAACCGATTTATTGGTTATATGGGGCTAAGTGTAGATTCCACAACCTATCCTAATAGTCAGTTTGTAGATAGAACAAATGGTATTACTGATGGCTTTTTAGGTCTGAAATTCCGTTCGGATGTAAATGATACCATCCGCACTTTTTATGGCTGGGTTCGTTTGGATGTAGCGGCAGATTTAAGATCGGTTACCATTAAGGATTATGCTTATGAAAGTACTTTTAATGGTACTATACAAGCGGGCTTTGGCTCACCCATAGGTGTTGATGAAGTTCAGGTTGATAGACCAGAATTGGTGCAGAGAGGACAATTTTTAGATATTGAATTACCAGAAGGTTTTACTCCAGAAGGCGAGATTAAGTTTTTTGACCTTGGCGGAAAGCTGATTCGTGAAGAAGCAGTGGCGGGACAAAAAAACAGAATTCCATTAGAGAGCCTTCCCAAGGGAATGGCCGTGGCTGTATTTACCAGCAATGGAATGGATACAAGTAAAAAAGTGGTGGTGTATTAGGCACCTCACTTTTTGTTTTTTAGAATGGCCGTCTTATATAAGATGGCCTTTTTTGGTTTATGTGGATGTTTGACGCAACTAAATAGCGGACAGATACATCTATGCAATAAGTGTTTCCATAAAGCTGTTTCATTCTTAAACTAATTGATTAAGAATTTTAACAGAGTAGCTTGAAATACTATCAGCGATAGTCTTAGATTTATAACACCAATTGCCTCCGCTATGAAAACAAAAACCTTTATCCTTTTGGCCACTGGAGCCTTCTGCATCTTGTTTGTGGCTTTCTCTTGTTCTAAAGAAGATTACTCCTATAACACCAATTCCAGAACCCTGGATTTGGGTGAGAATTACAGTTATGTGAGCACAACACAGGCGCTTGGAAAACTTGGTCGCGTGCTGTTTTATGACAATTCACTCTCTATTAATAATTCGGTTTCCTGTGGGTCTTGCCACAAACAATCCCGCGCTTTCGCTGATGATAAAAGGTTTAGTAGAGGATTTGAAAATTTGGAGACATCCAGAAATACTCCGCCTATTCAAAATCTAAACTTACTAGGACCAAACGTAACCTTCGGGCCTGTTGGAAAGATTGGGCAAGCGCTTTTTTGGGATGGCCGCGAGCGCGTACTTCAAAACATGGTGGTGCAGCCCATCTTCAATCATGTGGAAATGGGAATGAGGGATACAAAGAGGATTGTGGAGAAAGTAAAATCTAAGCCCTACTACAACCAACTATTTTTTGAAGCCTATGGTGATGAAGACATTAACATGGAGAGGATTTCTGAAGCCTTGTCCGGGTTTGTTTCCAGCATAGTGTCATTCAACACAACTTTTGATGCGGCTTTTCCTTTTGGGCCGTTTACAAACCCAAATCCCACCACGGCCGAAGAGCGCGGTATGAATCTGTTTATGGGCAAATACAATTGCAATAGTTGCCATGATATGTTTTCACCTTCAGGCTACTCTGAGCCTTTAGATAATGAGTTTATCAATATTGGTTTAGATGCAAATCCTTCAGACCTTGGAAGAGGAGCACTAACGGGTTTGGAAAGTGATAACGGAAAATTCAGGATTCCTAACCTTAAAAATGTGGCCCTAACGGCTCCCTACATGCATGATGGCAGGTTTGCCACTTTAGAGGAAGTGTTGGATCACTACAGCCATAACGTAGCCAGCCATCCCAACCTTGATGATCGATTGAAAGATCAAAATGGTAGTCCAAAAGTGCTTAATATCACAGCTAGTGAAAAGAAGGACATGATTGCTTTTCTCAATACCCTTACTGATATGACGATGACGACCGATCCTAAATTTTCTGATCCTTTTAAAAAGAGATAATCACCACCAACTCATGCTTAAAAACTTAACGCTAACCGCCCTCCTCCTTTTTATTGGGGTTACGGGTTTCGGTCAAACGGATGTTGCTGCAACTCCCGATAAAATCACGCATTACACGGGTTTG
>CAXBJE010000089.1:0-9652 GCA_963975525.1 uncultured Owenweeksia sp.
TTTATAATAACCAGGGGAATCATCAAAAATCCATCAACCAATGTAGTAAGGGACTACTACTGGCACAGGAGATCGGGGCTATCGCAATACAGAGGGATGCTTGCAAATGCCTTTATGATGCGTACAAGGCCTCAGGCAACGGCAATAAAGCTCTGGAATACCACGAGCAAATGCTAGCACTGGATGACAGCTTGAATGCAGAAGAGACTGCCAAGAAGCTACAGCAAATGGAGTTTACCTCGCAGATGTATCAGGACAGTGTGGAAACCTTTGAGAAAGAGCGACTGATAGAATTGGCGCACCAAGAAGAAGTACGCAAAAAGGATAGAACCAGAAACATTGCTTTTGCAACCGGAGGCTTGGTGTTGCTTTTAGCCGGAGGGTTATACAGCCGTTTGCGCTACATCCGCAAATCAAAAGCCATTATCGAATCCGAGCGCGATCGTTCAGACAACTTACTACTTAACATCTTACCCGAAGAAATAGCCCAGGAACTAAAGGAAAAAGGCAAAGCCGATGCCCGCGATTTTGATATGGTGAGTATTCTATTCACCGACTTTAAAGGCTTTACCGAGCAAAGCGCCAAACTCAGTGCAGCGGAGTTAGTACATGAAATAAACCATTGTTTTGAAGCCTTTGATCATATTATTGAAAAATATGACATTGAAAAAATTAAAACTATTGGCGATGCCTACATGGCCGCTGGAGGTCTACCCGTCCCTACCGATGATTCGGTAAAAAACACGGTGCTGGCCGCGCTGGAAATGCAAGACTTTATCGTAAAACGAAAAAATGAATTCGATGCACAAATCTCCTCCCCTTTGGGGAGGCCGGGAGGGGCTCGCTTTGAAATGCGTGTGGGTATTCATACAGGGCCAGTGGTGGCTGGCATTGTAGGCGTTAAAAAATTCCAATACGACATTTGGGGGGATACGGTAAATACCGCCAGCCGTATAGAAAGCAATGGCGAAGCCGGCAAAGTGAACATCAGTCAAGCTACGTATGAGCTTTTAAAAGGCGACCCTGATTTCTCTTTTGAGAGCCGAGGAAAAATTGAAGCCAAGGGCAAGGGCGAGATTGAAATGTGGTTTGTCCAATTAAAAAACAATTACAAAAAATAACCCATTTCGCTTATTGATGAGTACTTTGTAACAAATTATGAGAAAGCTTTTATTCATTGCGATGTTCTTTCATTTCTGCGGGACAGGTCGCGCTCAGGAGAAAGCGGATGCTGTTGTGGACAGCTTACTCACGGCAGTGAATACTATTGACCCTAGCAGATCAGATGTTAAAAGTTACAATCAAGCTGCTTCTCAAATCTACAGAGGCGGCATGCCAAGTGATCAAGATGATTTTTTGCGTTTACTAACAACTATTGTGAAAATTGCCCAGAAACAGGGTGACAAAAAGGAACTGGCTACTGCAAACTATAATCTGGGTAAATATCACATTTCAGCCTATAGCAGTTATTCCAAAGCTATTCCCGCTTTGTTGCGTGGTCTTACCCTATTTGAAGAAGTTAAGGATAGTCTAGGCGTTTCGCGATGCTACATGCAGCTTGGGTTAATCGGCTACACAACCCAATACTTTGAAGATGGAATCAAAAACTTTAAGCTCTCACTGAAGTATTATGACAATCCCACCTCTATTTACCTAATGGCTATCACCTATACGGAGTTGGGGAATTTTGCTGAGGCCAAGAAACAATTTCTTATTGCCATTAAATCCTATACAAAACTTAAGAGAAAAAATAGCCTTAACGAATGCTATATGTATTTGGGTAAACTGTATGTGGATGAAGGGAAGCTGGATTCTGCCCACTACTATTTAAAGAAAGCCATTAAAAACCAAAACTCACCTCTTACCCTTGACGAACTTTCAAGACCCTATGCCCTTATCTCATGCTACTTTTTAAAGAACAATGAATTGGATAGTGCCCGATATTATGCGCACACCGCACTAACCGAAAGCCAGAACAATCACGATGACCTAAGCGCCATGCTGGCCAGCGAAACGCTTAGCAAAGTATATGAGCTGGAAGAAGACTTTGAAAAGGCACACAAGTACTTGCAATTGCACTATAAACTAGTGAACGAAAGCGTACAAGGCAGCACCAAGCAGAAATTGGCGGAAATGCAAAGCATGTTTGATTTTAAGAAGCAAATGGCTGAAGAAAATCTGAAACATGAGGAGCAAATGCGCTTAAAAAACCGGTCAAAAAATATTTTCCTGGTGTCGGGATTGTTTGTGTTAGTGATGGCCGGAGGTTTATGGAGCCGACTACAATACGTTAGGAAATCAAAGGCTGCATTACAGAATGAAAAGAACGTTTCCGAAAACCTACTTCTAAACATATTGCCTGAGGAAATTGCACTGGAACTAAAGGAAAAAGGAAGTGCCGATGCCCGCAACTTTGAGATGGTATCTATACTGTTTACAGATTTTAAAAGCTTTACCGAGCAAAGCGCCAAACTCAGCGCCACAGATTTGGTGGCAGAAATCAACCATTGTTTTGAGGCCTTTGACCATATTATTGAAAAATATGACATTGAAAAGATCAAAACCATTGGCGATGCCTATATGGCCGCGGGGGGCCTACCCGTCCCTACGGATGACTCGGTAAAAAACACGGTGCTGGCCGCGCTGGAAATGCAAGACTTTATCGTAAAACGAAAAAATGAATTCGATGCACAAATCTCCTCCCCTTTAGGGAGACCGGGAGGGGCTCGCTTTGAAATGCGAGTGGGCATACACACAGGGCCAGTGGTAGCCGGTATTGTAGGGGTTAAGAAGTTCCAATATGACATTTGGGGCGATACTGTAAATACCGCCAACCGAATAGAAAATAATGGTGAAGTAGGCAAAGTAAATATTAGTCAGGCAACCTATACCCTCTTACAGTCAGATCCTGACTTTACATTTGAGAGCCGCGGAAAAATAGAAGCAAAGGGTAAAGGAGAGATCGATATGTGGTTTGTTCAACTTAAAAAAGGGGCATGAAAAATTTAGGAGCTGCATTCATAATCATTGTTATGCTAACTTTTCTAGGCTCCACTGCCAATGGGCAAAAGTTAAGTGGCAACAAAGCAGATAGCCTTTATAATCATTTCCTTGAAAATAAGATAGAAGACTTCCAGGAAGCTCTGCCACTAGTACAAAAAGTTCTGAATCACTATAAATCCTCCAATGATTCCTGTAGAATAAGTTATTTGGCCCGCAAATCATATGAATGTTTTGAAGCGCTTGGATCTTTCGATAAAGCTCTTGAAATAATCCTTTGGGCCGAACCCTATTCCAAAGGATGTAGCTGGCATGAGTATGCAAAAAACATTACCTCACAGACCAGTATTTACTTAACACTGGAGAGGTTTGAAAAGGCCATTGATTTGGTGAATAAAACCGAAAAAGATTGGCCACCTCATTTACCAGACAGATTAACTAAAGAGATGCCTGTAAATAAAGCCATTGCTTTAGTGTACCTGGGCCGAAGAAAGGAAGCCCGAGGCATATTTAAAGGAGCATACCTTCAAGCTGAAACTGATAAAAACAAGAATGACCAAATTGATGCGTTAACTAATCTGGGCGCGTTTTATGGAATGTTGGAAGAAATTGATACTGCCGCTACATTTCTAAAAAAAGCATCAGGCCTTTGCGCTGAAATTAGTTGTGACAGACGCCTTGAACTATTGCAAAACCTGGCAACTCTTGCTGGTGCTCAAAAAAAATACCAGCTGGCAGTGCGTTATTTAGATAGCGCCATTACCCTGGCTCAATTGAGTAAAAACCTCCATGCCGAAACAAGTTTACTGCGGGAAATATCACATGCCACAAAAGAATTGGGCCAGCCAGTAGAAGCATGGAACCTGATGCTTAAACATGCTAATCTGCAAGACACTTTGTTTAGTAAAGAGATGGCCGCAGGAATCGCAAAGTTTCAAATGCAGTATGAAAGTGAAAAAAAGGCCCGAAGAATTAAAGAGCTTGAACTTGAACAATTGAATTCGGAGCTAAGAGAAAACAAGCTTAAGCGCACCAGGAGTATTTACCTTGGATCGGCTTTGGCTGTGTTGGTTTTGGCTATGGGGCTTTGGAGCAGACTTAGGTACATTAATAAAACAAAAGCAGTTATTGAAAAGGAAAAAGAAAGATCCGATAGCTTACTCTTAAACATTCTACCAGCCGAAATTGCCGAGGAACTAAAAGAAAATGGCAAAGCCGAAGCACGGGATTTTGAGTTAGTCTCTATTCTGTTTACCGATTTTAAGGAGTTTACAGAAGCCTCTGAAAAGCTTACTGCCAAGGAATTGGTGGAAGAGATTAATGTATGCTTTGAAGCTTTTGATGCCATTTGTGATAAATATCAGATTGAGAAAATTAAAACTATAGGTGATGCTTATATGGCTGCTGGTGGACTCCCCGTACCCACCGAAGATTCAGTAACGAACACGGTATTGGCAGCTTTAGAAATGCAAAATTTTATAACACAAAGACAGGCCGAAAAGAAATCACACAAAGAACTGGCTTTTCAAATGCGTGTGGGTGTACACTCTGGCCCGGTAGTAGCCGGTATTGTTGGGGTAAAAAAATTCCAGTATGACATATGGGGAGACACAGTAAACACTGCCAGCCGTATAGAAAACAGTTGTGAGGTTGGCAAAGTAAATATTAGCCAATCTACCTATGAATTGCTACAAAATACCCCTGTTACTTCGACTGGAACTGGCCCAAAATTTACATTTGAGAGCCGAGGAAAAATTGAAGCCAAGGGCAAAGGAGAGATTGAGATGTGGTTTGTTTCATTGATTAACCACTAGCAAATTGAAAAAAACCTTAGGTTAAGAAGAGCAGTATGATGGGTTATTGGTTCTCTACACAGGTATTATACTGTTTCACAATTTGGTGATAATCGTCCTGTATTTCATTTAGCAGCGTCTCAATCTGTTTCTGGTATTTTTCAACAATCTTATCATACTCAGTACTAGAGTTTGCTTTATTTATACTCCTCATCACACCGTTTACTTCCTCTTTAATTTCATTGGAATTTTTCTCAATGTTGTTTAAAAGAGATATATTTTCAGCACAAAAATCATATTTAGAATAAATCCTGGATAGAATACTGGCTTGCTCCACCAGATTGTCGCAATTTTCAGAACACTTAGAAAGATATTTCACGGCATTTTTCATTGATCCAACCATCTCTGCCTTGCCTTTTTTGGAATAGGTAAAATACTCTGCAATACTTAGCATATGGCCATTCCAGTTATTGGCAATGGCCTGTTTGTTTTTATGAATCACCTCAAGCGTGGTATGCATATTTTCATAATCCTCATTTTGTTTGGCCATCCTTCTTGCCCTGGCTTCATCTGTTGTTATTCTGTTTTCAATAATATCAATCACAATCCCTTCACGAGTGTAAACAAAACCAAAATCAGGTTTATTCTCTCGCCATTGGCCAATAAAATAGTAACCGTCAGAGTAATACTTTGAACCTATTTTATCCCGGCAATTCCCGTCAAAACAGTTTTTGGGGTACAGCAAATCTTCCAGTTCACCTCGCATCGAGTTTTCAAAAAATAAGGAATCTTCGGCCTTTACTGTAATTGTGGTGATGTAATCATTAATATCCGTTTGAAATTCCACCATAAAATGAGAATTCTTAGGATGAAGTGGGTCTTGGCCGTATAGCTGAAAACCGTCATCCATATTGTAGTTTTCATTATGTCTTTTTCTTAGCTCGTGAAGAGTGGTTTTGACGTAAATAAAGGGTGATGAGCAAAACTTTGAGGAATGATTGTAAACCACAGAAATTATCTTTCTTGTATCCCCATCTTGATTTGTTATAAAAGTGTACAAACCATCGCGTGTAGATATGGAGTTAGCCCTGACAACCCAATCAGACTTATGAAAATGGAAAGCTTTTCTATCATTCTCTGTTAACGTCATACCAATGGCACGCCAGTAGGTGCGGCTATCATTTAAGTCTACTTGTGGTCGGGATAATATCAATGGGGTCCCTTTAAAACAGGTAACGTCAGTTTTATTCACGCCATAGCTTTCCATGGTTACTGTCTCCAGCCAGGGGTTACTTTTATCCCTCATATTCCATTTTAAAGAAATGTAATGGCTAACTATAGAAAAGTTGGTGTTGGGCATAAATTTGACTTCCAATACTTCCCCGTTCTTATTGATTTCGAGGTTTGGGTAATTGCCCTTTTTTAATATTGGTTTGTTGATTTTGGGATCATCGGTTAGCTTAAAGCTGGCCAATATAGATTTAAAACAACGCTCGGAAGATGCCTTTGATTTGGCCTTAAAAGTGATAGACTTTAAGTTAGTTCCCTTTGTAAAGAATGTGTTTTCGAGAGATAATCTATTTTCCGTAGCCAACAAAAATGTAAAATCCGGATGTTCGCCCTCCCAGTTTGAAAGCATTATTTCTGCACCATGATGGTAGGAGGACTTGTTTTCGCCCTGCTTGACTATAAATGACGGATTCTGCAAAAAACCAACCACTTGATCATCCAGGTAATAGTGATTAAGTAATCCAACTACACATGCCGGGATATCAGCGCTGGGAGAGCTTTGAGCTTTTGTAACCGTGCTGAAAATCCAACAAAACGAAAGCGCCAGAAAATTTAGTGTAAGACTTCTCATAGAGTTAAGATGTACCCAAAAATACATTTTGAGCCGATATCTTAAACGATTTACAGAAAGGCTGGGAACCCCGGATGCTGGGTTGTTTTTGTTAAAACTTCTCGTTCATGATAACCCTTGGGGCTCGTTATTATGGCTGGTACTATAATAGTATTATGGGTCTGAGTTATGGTTTTTGCTTTTTAGATATTTTGCAAGTCAGAAGGGACACACCATGGCGAATTGGACTTGTAGTTACCTACCAAATAAGTTAGTGTAATACCCTATATTGTAACTTTCAAAACACCACAACAAGTGGCGAATTTTTTAGCTTTATAGACTAGAAACAAACTAATAGTAACCAAACCAACAATTATGAAAAATTTCACTTCAACCTCTGTATTGAGCACGCTATTACTCGGCTTGAGCTTTTGTGTAATAGCGCAAGGTCAACCCCAAAATTCCTATTTCACTAAGGGTTTGGTAAGCTCCATACTCAGCCAAAGAAATTGTGCCGGTCTCCGCCTCTACCCTGCTACGGATGCCAATAACAATAGTGTTGTTATGATTATTGGTATAGATGCAAACGGCAACGAACTATACAATGAGGCATCATCCAATTATCAATACCAAATGTTTTCGAGGGTTTCGGGTAGTACAGTCACTGATGTTGCACTCAATCGCCAGCAAGCTCAAACGGCCTGTAGTGTTTACACTTCTAAAAACAGCTCTTTTGTATCTGATATTTCCGCAGCTAGTGTTCAGTCCCTACTTGAAGGAGAAAGTGCTGGTATATCGGTAGTGTATAGTTCCAGCCAAACCGCAAACTTTGTGGTTAGTGCCTACAAAAACGAAAGAGGGGTAAAAGCTTATGGAAAAACAATTCCGGGCGAACCTTGTCCTTCTGCTTGTGGAGAACCACGACAATATTTGTGCTCGCCTACAACAGGCCGCTAGTCACTTTGCTATTTGCACTCCGGCCGCTTTATTTTGTCTGGTCCTAAAAAGGCCCGATTGGTAAGATTCAACAACTTGTGTTAAAAAGACTATCCCTTACATATTCCCATAGTGGTAAATTGACCTGCCTTGTTATGGTGATGCTATTAGCGTTTCCGTTATGCTCGGTTGGAGGTTCCACACCTACTGTAGAAAAACATTGTAGTGCCCAAAAGGCTGAACAGGCTATTGTAGCCTCCAGGGACCTTAGAGTTAATTCACAAACCGATTCGGCTCGTGTTCTTTTACAAAGGGCTCTGTTTTGTTCTCAAGAACTAAAGCGAAAAGACCTTGAAGCTAAGTTGCTTTTTGAGCTTGGCATTCTTGAATTTAGAAAAGTAGGACCTAGAGACACGCCTACAAAGCTATTTCTTGAAAGCCTTGCGCTTTTTACTGAACTGAAAGACGAGCAAGGCATTATTCAGTGTAATCTACAGCTGGGAGTTCTCAACTATGACATCAGGAATTTTGAAGCAGCCATTGGATACTTCAATAATATACCAACAACCGATAGCGATAACAACAAAACAGGGGCATTGGCAAATTACCTAACGGCCCTTTGTTATTCCGAGTTGGAATCATTTGAGAAAGCCGAACAAATGTTTGATTTAGCGGCAAGCCAGGTAGAGTTGACGGACAGCATATTTCATTTACAAATATTGGCCTTTAAGGGTAAAATGTACTCTAATATGGGGCAGGCCCAGCGTGCGGTAGACCTGCTATACAATGGGATACAGGATTACAAATCAACTATTGAGGAAGAAGACTTTGCACCAATATATGCCTTTCTTTCTACAGCCTATTTACAATTAAAGGATTACAATAAAAGCATTTATTATGGGCGAAAGGCCTGTAAGCAATCTATAGGAAAAGGTTCAAACACCATATACCTGCGAGAGGCTGAAGCGGCCTTAAATCAGGCTTTTAGAGCTATTGATGAAATGGATAGTGCCTATTTCTACCTTCATGCTCTAAATGGTTTAGAAGATTCAATATCAAATGCCCACGTTGTACAAAGAGTAGCTGAAATGAGCGGCCAATTTGAGTTTCAGCAAAAGCTTAATACACAGGAAGCCGAACAGCAACTGAAAGACAGCCTGGCTGAAAAGGAAATTGAAAAACAAAAAATCCTTAGGAACCTCCTGCTTATTGGCCTTGTTTTTATGGGAGTTTTTGCATTTATCTTTTTTAGGCAGCGAACCAGAATCTCCCGAGAAAGAGATCGCTCAGAAAACCTCCTTCTCAATATTCTACCAGAAGAAATTGCCCAGGAACTCAAAGAAAAAGGAAAAGCGGAAGCCCGTAATTTTGACCGAGCCTCCATATTGTTTACTGACTTTAAAGGATTTACCCAAAAAAGCGCAACGCTTTCAGCAACGGATTTAGTTAATGAAATCAATCATTGTTATGAGGCGTTCGATAGTATTATTGAGAAGTATGACATTGAAAAAATTAAAACTATTGGTGATTCCTACATGGCTGCAGGAGGCTTACCAATACCTACTAACAACTCTGTAAAAAACACGGTGTTGGCCGCACTGGAAATGCAGGAGTTTATCGCCTCACATACTAAAGCTATGGATGCCATAGGTAAACAAGCTTTTCAAATGAGAGTGGGAATCCACACCGGGCCTGTTGTAGCTGGCATAGTTGGCGTAAAAAAATTCCAGTACGACATTTGGGGAGATGCCGTAAACACCGCCAGCAGAATGGAAAATCATGGGGAGGTTGGAAAAGTAAATATCAGCCAGGCTACTTACCAACTCCTAAAAGACGATGCTCATTTTGTATTTGAAAGCAGGGGTAAAATAGAAGCCAAGGGAAAAGGTGAAATGGAAATGTGGTTTGTAAACTTAAAGGGCTAAATCGAAATAAATCCATATTTCTGCCGCATTCCGGTCATTTCACTACCGTTCATAATGAGCACAGGTATTCCCCATTCATTGGTAATCATATCCTGCGAAAATGTGTCAAACTGAGGAATCAGGCTCTCTGTATAATGCACCACTGCAAATAAATCTGC
>CAXBJE010000090.1:0-9631 GCA_963975525.1 uncultured Owenweeksia sp.
ACCCTGCCATTAGTAATAGTGGCCAAAAGATTTGATTGGGCAGTGAAAACGCTAAGTGTACCAGCCGCTGTAGCCAAAAAAAGTACCTCATCACCAATACTTTGAGGAAGTATTTTTTCAAAAACGTGCTTTACTAACTCATCTCCCTTGCTGTTGGTAATTCCATACTTCTCCCCAATTTGCGTTAAAAACAGATCCTGTTCTCCAACTTGCTGTACCGTGGTAAAAATGGGAGGGGTAATTTTTTCCTGTGAGTAATTATCGATAATGCCGTAGAGCATTTCTTTTTGATCATAGTAACTTCCAAACCTCCGGGGCCTGAAATCATAGGCGGGTTGTATCATAGCCAGCTCACGGAGTGAAAAACCAGACTCCCGCTGCCATTTCAACAGGGACTCGTCCTTCATATCACTCAAATAAGCGTATTGATACAAACCGTTGATGCGCTCCGCTTCCTCTCTTCCGGCTGTTTGCTGCACCAGATAACCCACGGCACATATGTTCCCTGAGGAATCAATAAAACATGGTCTGCGATCTTCAAAGCTCTTATGATGACGTGGAAACACACCTGCATTCAAATACTCTTGCAATAATGCTATACAATACTCTCTTTTGGAAGCATGCTCTAACTCGCCATTTGTATTTTTTAGTAGAGAAATAACATAGCGCAAATGCGTGCTGATTCTATCCTGCTCACTGGTGCCAGGGCTTAGCGGTGTGTTTTTCAACATTTCCCAACTCTCATTCCCAATAACGTTATTTACCTCATCGCCCTGAGCGTTCACACGCATTAACCCCAAACAGGTGATCAGAATTAAAGGAAGTTTTCTTAGTATCATATCTAATGTTTTAGTTGCAGTTTGCCTAATATTTTGACATTTTACGGGTGTTTTGGTTGTGCCAGAATCACCGAAAGTCTTATTTTACAACGGCAAAATCGAAAATTATGTGGAAGGAAAAACTAGAACTTTACGATCAGTTGGTTTCAAGGTGTGAACGGTTCGACCGAAAGGGTAAAACAATGCCATACACTTCGGCTAACGGGTATATGTTTTCCCTCATTAATAAGGATGGTGAAATAGGAATTCGATTTTCAAAGGAGGTTCAGAAAAAATATCTGGAGGAGTTTAACACCACCTTATACAGGTCTTACAACGCGGTGATGCACGGTTATGTGCTTATCCCTGAAGAAATGTTGAAGGATTTAGACAAACTGGCCAAGTACCTTGATGAGAGTTATGATTATGTAATGAGCCTGGAACCGAAATAGTAATTTTGGGTTTTAACTCCCCCAGGGAATCCTTGCTATTTCCCCATCCACATAATCCTTAAGTAAAGGGAAAAACCTACCGAATTCATCTTCGTACTTATCATATTCCTTAAACATATCAGCTACGGCATTTTTCATTGAATTCTCAAAAGATGCCCTTCGGCTCATGCCTGAAAATACTTTTTCGAGTCCACTCCTGTCTCCGTAACTCACCAACCAATTTCCATCTTCCATATAGGGCAACATGCGCTGTATTGGCATTGGCAGTTCATCCCACCGCCTGTGAAACAAATCATAAGCATTTTGGGCAAACTCGGTTAAAGGGGTTTTACTGTAATCCTCAAAGTTTTTTGCTAAAAAATGATCGTAAAGGATATCGGCTACCACAGGACTATACTTACTTTGGGTAGGGCGCAATCTTTCCTTGCTCTCCTCAACAATAGCGTGGTTATCGGTAAAAAAGTCGATTTTATGATGGAGCTTAATCCCTTCCACTACCTCTGGTTTAAACTGCCCCCACTCCACACTTCTTACTGAGTCGGCAATAAAATTCCCAACCATTATATCGTCATCATTATTGGAAAGTAGAAGGTGGGCGAGAAAATTCATGAGAGTGTTTTTGCAAAGTTAGAATCGATGAAAGTTCTGTAAAATGAAAATCCCCGTCCTTCTGGAAGAAAGACGGGGATTACAGTTCCGATTAAAAAACCTCAATCCTATTCCTCAAATATAGAATTAATTTTTAATTCGAAGTGATTTCGAATTGAAAACTTTCAGTGATTTGATTGGCAAGGAGCTTTTTGCAAGCCTCTTCCACTTTTTGTGCCGCAGCATCCTTATTGTCGGCCTCTACTTCTAAGCTAATGTGTTTGCCAATGCGTACCCCTGTAATTTCAGGAAGTCCCACATTTTTCATGCTGTTGCTCACGGCTTTTCCCTGAGGGTCAAGCAGAGCTTTGTGAGGCATAATATCTATTTCGGCAGTAAACTTCATGTTCTATTTGGTTTAAAAATAAGCGATAAAATAAGGTACAAAGGTATAACAAAGGCCAAAGCCCTAAAACGAAATGCTATTAGTAATAATGCAATTCCTAACAGCAAAACTATTCGACCTTTATTCTCTCCCCACTTCAAATTTTTGATTTTAAGAGACATCAGAGGTAACTCTGCTACCAACAAAAATGAGGTGATAACAGTAAGTGCTGAAAGGAAAAACGGATGCAGTAAAATATTCTTTACTGTACCCTCATCAGCATAAACCGCCATTAACCCAATGGAAAGAATAAAAATAGTATTTGCCGGAGTGGGCATCCCTATAAAGTAATCTGCCTGGCGGGTATCAATATTAAACTTAGCAAGGCGCAGGGCTGAAAACAATGGAATCAACAATGCCATGTAGGGTAAAAATTCCACAGTGGGCTCACCGCTCATCCATGACATTTGAAACAGTTCAAACATAAATAAACCGGGCACCACGCCAAAACTCACAAGGTCTGCCAGGCTATCCAGTTGTTTACCCAATTCTGAGTGTACTCCAAGCATTCTGGCGGCAAAGCCATCTAAAAAATCAAATACCAGCGAAAGGCCAATAAGCCAGGCTACCAAAATATAATCACCGTTAAAAATGGCAATTATAGAAAGCAGTCCACAGGCCAGGTTGGAAAGGGTAAGGAGATTAGGGATGTAACTTTTCAAAATGTGAAAATGGTTTACGCAATAAGTCTGCAAATATGAAGTTTTTAGAGCGGATTCCTTTTATTTGCCAAAACGTATTACGTATTGAAACAGCTCGCCTTATTTCTATTATTAGCCCCAGTTTTACTTATTGGGCAGGGTCGTAAATACAGTAACGAATTTTTAAACATTGGTGTTGATGCCAAAGCACTGGGCATGAGCAATGCCGTGGTGTCCACAGCCAATGATGTAACTGCTGGTTATTGGAACCCGGCAGGATTGGCTGGAATCACTAAAGGCTGGCAGGCTGCGGCCATGCATGCCGAATATTTTGCAAGCATTGCCCAATATGATTACCTGGCCTTCGCCATGCCTGTAGATGCCGTAAGTACTGTTGGTGTTTCGGTTATCCGCTTTGGTGTGGATGACATTTTAGATACCACCGAGCTTATTGATAAGGATGGAAATGTGGATTATGACCGTATCAATAAATTCTCCGCAGCTGATTATGCCTTATTGATTTCCTATGCCCGTATTGCCAAAACCATCCCCAACCTCCGCTATGGCGGAAATGCAAAAATCATTTATCGCCATATTGGTGACTTTGCCAGTGCAATCGGTTTTGGGTTTGATTTGGGAGCACAATACACCCTTAAAAAATGGCAGCTTGGCGCAAACCTTCGCGATGTAACCAGCACCTTCAATTCCTGGAGCTACAATGAAGATAAGTTGAATCAGGCCTTTGCTAATACAAACAACCAGACTACCGGAGGCCAAAATGAGCTACCTACCGAAAATCTCGAACTTACCATCCCAAGCCTTATTTTGGGAGTAGGCCGCAAATTTGAAATCGGAGAAAAATACAGTCTGCATACCGAACTTAACGGCACCATGACATTTGCCGGCCGAGAAAACACTTTGGTTTCTGCCGATTTCGGAAACGTAAGCCCCAACTTTGGATTTCAACTGGGCTACCGCGATTTTGTGTTTTTAAGAGGTGGTGTGGGCAACGTTACCCGCTCTCGCAACTTTGATGGAAGCCAATATTACACGGTACAGCCCACCATGGGTATAGGCTTTAAATACCGCGGCATTTCAATCGATTACGCCCTTACCAACATCGCCAATGCCAACGATGTACTTTACAGCAATACTTTCTCGCTTAAATTTAACTTTGCCGACTTCAACAGAAGTTAGCAGTTAAATGAAACAAAGACTTTTACCCGCCCTCCTTACCCCTGTTTTACTTTGGTTAGCATGGCCGGGCATTGGCTTCACCCCTTTCCTATTTGTAGCTTTTATTCCAATGCTTTGGTTAGAGCATTCCCTTACGGGAGAAAAGAAAGCGGGCCGCACCTGGTTTTTACTTTCATGGCTGGCCTTCGGCCTATTCAACTTTTTATGTACCTGGTGGCTAGTTAATGCCCATTGGAGTGGTGTGTTTATGACAACCGTTATCAATGGCGGATTAATGGCTTTGATAATGGTCATTTTTAAGTTTATCAAGAATAAACTTGGGGCACAGCGCGGCTACGTTTCCTTACCTTTTTTATGGATTTGTCTGGAGGTCCTTCACAAAAACTGGGACCTCAGTTTCCCGTGGCTCAACCTCGGCAATGGCTTTGCCAGCCGTGTAGAATGGATTCAATGGTATGAGCATGTTGGCGCTTTTGGGGGAACGTTTTGGGTTTTGGTGGTGAACCTCTTACTCTTTTGGGCACTTCGCGTTTTCATCCAAACAAAACAGCTGAAACCATTTATATGGAGAAGCCTTACGGTAATTATCCTGCTTGTTATTCTTCCCATTTCGCTTTCGTACATGCGCTATCTCTCATATAAAGAAAAGGGAGATCTGACCAAAGTGGTAGTGGTACAGCCCAATATTGATACTTACACCGAAAAGAATTTTCTTACCAACACCGAGCAAGCCACAAAATTTATGCGCCTGGCCAACCTTAGTCTTAATGATTCGATTGATTTATTAATTGGCCCGGAGGATTTACTGGGAGAGGGAATGTATCAGGATAAAATTGAGGAATCGGAGGCCTACAATGTGGTGCATAGCGCCATAGACCAATACCCCAATTTGAATATAATTATTGGTGGTACCACCCTGCAGCAATATAAAAGTGGCGAACAGAGTAAAACAGCCCAACCCTTCTCAAATGGTGATGGTTATTACGATGTGTACAATTCTGCGCTTTTCCTAAACTCCAAAAAAGAGGTTCAACTTTATCATAAATCAAAATTGGTGGCTGGCACCGAAATGATGCCTTTTTCAACCTTATTAAAACCCCTGTTGGGAGGTTTGGTTGAAAGTTTGGGCGGCACTACAGGTGGCTTTATTCCTCAGCAAAACCGTGATGTTTTTGTTTCCGCAGATGAAAAATTCGGTGTAGCACCACTCATCTGTTGGGAGAGCGATTTTGGAGAATATGTAACGGGTTATGTCCGCAATGGCGCAAACCTCATCGCGGTAATTACCAATGATGATTGGTGGGGCAATACACCCGGTCACGTACAGCATTTGCATTATTCTCGTTTGCGGGCTATCGAAAACCGAAGGGCTGTAGCACGGTCTGGTAATACCGGGATTTCATGCTTTATCAATCAGCGTGGCGATATTATTCAGCCCACCGCTTATAAAGTGGAGGCCGTATTGAAAGGCTCTATTTATGCCAATAATGAGCTTACCTATTATTCCAGAACGGGCGATTTCATTGGCCGCGTGGCTTTGTTTATTTCGGGCTTTATGCTCTTGTTTGCTTTTGTGAGAGGGTATTTGAGGAAGGTTAATTCGCAGGTTTAGGATCGCATTCACCCCCCTTAACCCCCCTCAAGGGGGGAACTCATACCGTTGAAAATGAAATAACAACGAATGCAGTACTCCAAACCTCTATTTCCAAATTCCTATTTACCTTTCTCGTTCAATAATTAAACCCCAGTTTATGAAAACTACTCTTCTCTCTTTTGCTCTTTTTTTCTCCACCATTTTGTTTTCACAGAACAAACCTTATGATGACGTTGCGGCCATAAAGGAGGTAATTCAGGAGGCTTACGTTGATGGTATTTTCAACGAAGGTTATATGCGTTCCATAGAACTTAGCTTCAGCGAGCACTTTGAATCTATTGGTCTTTTGGAGAATGATGAAACTATTGTGGAAACCTATCAGGACTGGGTGGATTTGGTAAAGAAAAGAACCAATGAAGGATATTATCCTGTTCCACCATCAGAACATGTAACCGTAAAGTATTTACATGTGGAAGTTTCTCGCACGGTGGCTAACGTTAAGTTAGAATTTTTGGTAGGTGGTGTACCTAAGTATATCGACTTTTTAGCCCTATATAAGTTTAGTGGGGGATGGAAGATAGTAAACCGTACCTACCACGCTATTGATGAAGCAGACCGCAAGAAAACCAAGAACTGATGTCCATCCAAAAAGTAAATCTCAACCAAAAGTTTAAAACTTTTGCCGACCATTGGCACCCACGGATTGCCGGCAGGCTAAATGGGCAGGAGGTGAAGTTGGCTAAGCTGAAAGGTGAGTTCGTGTGGCATAAGCACGATAATGAAGACGAAATGTTCCTTGTTATTAGTGGAACTCTTAAAATGGAACTGGAGGATAAAACACTGGTTTTAGAAGAAGGTGAGTTTGTTATCATCCCGAAAGGTACCCTACACCGCCCTGTAGCAGATAAGGAAGTGAAAGTTATGCTGTTTGAGCCTGCGGGTACCGTAAATACTGGAGATGCTGGAGGGGAGTTGACACGGAATGAGATAGAAGAGATTTGATTAGCCACAGATTTCACTGATTACACTGATGTAAAAAGCTAACTATGTCCCAAGGTTTATACTTAGGAGAAGAGACCCATGAGATTATTGGAATATGCATGGAAGTTCATCGCCATCTCGGCCATGGTTTTTTAGAAATCGTGTATAAGGATGCTATTGAGTATGAGCTGCGGCAACGGGCTATTGACTATGAGAGAGAAAGAGAGTATAAGGTAGTTTATAAAGACACTGTGCTAAAACATAAATTTTTTGCTGATTTCGTAATCTTCGATGAAATAATATTGGAGGTAAAATCTACCAAGTCCATACCTGATGAATTTATTGCAATGGGCCTGAACTACTTGAAAGTTTCTGAAAACAAAGTAGGACTGATTGTGAATTTTGGCAAGCAAAGTCTTGAATGGAAGCGAATAGTTTATTAATTAGCTCTTCCTAATCTGTGAATCATAGAAATCCGTGGCTAAACAAATGATAGACCTCCGTTCCGATACCGTAACCCGCCCTACCCCTGCTATGCTAAAGGCAATGATAAATGCCGAAGTGGGTGATGATGTATTTGGTGAAGACCCAACCATTAACAGATTAGAGGCTAAGGCAGCCGAAATGTTTGGGATGGAAGCCGGCTTGTTTTGCCCAAGCGGTACCATGACCAACCAAATTGCCATTAAGCTACATACCCAGCCCGGAGATGAAATTATTTGCCATGAGTATTCCCACATTTACAATTATGAAGGTGGAGGTTTGGCCTTTAACTCTGGCTGCCAAACAAGGTTATTAAAAGGTGATAGAGGATTTATGAATGCCGCAGATGTTGAAGCCAACATTGGTAACCCTGATGACGTACATGCTGCCCGCACCTCACTTGTATCTGTGGAAAACACAGTAAATAAAGGTGGAGGCAGCTGTTATGATTTAGGAACTCTTAAAGAAATAGAAGCTGTGGCGCGTAAGCACAAATTGGCTTATCACGTTGATGGAGCAAGGATATTTAATGCGCTGGTGGCTAAAAAACAGAATGCCTCCGATTATGGAAAAATTTTCGACACCATTTCCATTTGTCTCTCAAAGGGATTGGGATGTCCTGTGGGTTCTGTTCTCTTGGGTTCAAAGGATGCTATTAAGGAAGGGAAGCGCATCCGCAAGAAATTTGGTGGCGGTATGCGCCAGGCAGGTTTTTTGGCTTCGGCCGGAATTTACGCACTTGACAATCACATTAGCCGCCTTGAGGAAGATCATGCGAAAGCCAAGCAACTGAAGGTAGCCCTTGAAAACTGTAGTTGGGTAGAGCGCGTTGAACCAGTGGAAACCAACATTGTGATATTCTATTTAAAGAAAGGGAAGGAGCAAAATATATTTCTCCAAAAATTGAAGGATTGTAGTATTTTGGCTACAGGAATGGGACAAGGAAAATTGCGTTTTGTAACCCACCTGGATGTGACCGTCAACCAAATTAATCAAGTGGCAAATGTTTTGGAAAAAATGTAGAAAACCAGCAGCACTCACATCAGCACTCCTTTTGGCAATTTGCATTTCAGGCCGCGCCCAGACAGAAAAACTCGCTATCAGCAGGTTTCAGGTATTGAATGATTTTTACGCCAATCCTGCACTATTTGGACATTGGAGCAAGCCTGCATTCGGCCTTATTTATGACGGAGCCATTCCTGAAAAAGACTTTGCTAACAACGATTTAATTGGCTTTTACAATCAACGGCTAAAAGGTATAGGAGCCGGTGTGGAGCTTCACCTCACCAACGAAGGTCCAAGGCAAATCTCCTCCGCCAAAGCAGGGCTATCGGGAGGTTTTGATTTTTATTCAAAACACAGATTCTCTTTTGGAGCGGCACTCAAGTATACTTATTACTATTATGATTTTGGGGCAGTCACATTTCCTGACAGGATAGATCCATTTTATGGGTTTGTAAGATCAATACCTTCAGAACCCTATTTTAGCTCAACATCTGTTGTTGGTGTAGATGTGGGTATTTCGCTTCAAGGCCCCAAATATCTTTTTAGCGTATATGGCGAAAATGCAGCCCCCATATTTATGCAGAAGAATGGACAGGACGCTAAGTATTTCAGTTCTGACACATACATTCATCTTCCTGCAATACTTAATGGTGTGTTCCTCTACCAAGTCAATCTTGGTAAAGATTTTAAACTGAGCCCTGGGGCAAAGGTGGCATACAATTTTGAAGCACCTGACCCCTGGTATAGTGGATTACTGAATTTTCAGTGGCGAAACATAGCTATGGTAAACTATAGTTACGAGTCCCGCGGCTTTCATCAAATAATGGTAGGCGGGCGCATAAAAGACAAGGTAAGCCTGGGCATTGGGGCTTCTACTTACCATGGCATTTATTCCCCCTTTTACACGGATAGGGTCATCTACCGCCTTTCTGTTTTGACGCAATTGTAGCCTTGCAACCCTCCTTAATAAGTTTACCTATGTTTATCAATAGATTCAATAAGGCCAGGATACCTGTGGCTGTATTGTTATTTGCAATTAGCTCTGCCATTCATGCTCAGCAAGAAAACCTTGCCATTAGCAAATTTCAGATTTTAGATGATTTTAGGAATAACCCAGCACTTGCCGGATATTGGGGGAGGCCAGTGGTAGGTGCATATTATGACGGGTTTTTGAAAGAACAGGTTCTACCTTCCTACACAGTTGGAGGATATTTTAACATAGGTTTGAGAAAAAGCGGATTAGCGGTAGAAATTAACACAAAACAAGTGCTGAACAATTGGTTCATGAATGGACAATACAGCTATTCACGTGCATTTAAGCTCCGTAATAAACTAACGTTAAGGCTTGGTGGTGGCCTACAGTTTACCGAAATGATTTCAAAGTCTTTCGGCTCTCACACTTTCGCAGATCAGATAAATACCTTTTC
>CAXBJE010000091.1:0-9557 GCA_963975525.1 uncultured Owenweeksia sp.
TGGAGGTTATGGAGTTGGCCGAGTTTAACCGCATAGGTAAGGAAGTGTACCAGACATTGGAAACTGCTGGCCGCAATATGTTACGTGCCATCGCCCTTTATCTGGAGTTGGACGAAAACTACTTTGACGATAAAATCCATAACGGGAATAGCATCCTGCGCCCGATACACTACCCACCTATTACAGATGAACCCAAAGATGCCGTGCGCGCTGCCGAGCATGAGGATATTAACCTCATTACCCTTTTGATGGGCGCCAGTGCGGAAGGCCTCCAGGTACTCAACAAAAAGAAAGAGTGGGTGGATGTAACCGCCCTTCCTGAGCAAATTGTGGTGAATGTTGGCGATATGCTACAGCGCCATACCAACAACAGACTGCGCAGTACCACTCACCGTGTAATTAACCCACCAAAAGAAAAGTGGGGACAATCACGATTTTCGATTCCATTCTTTTTGCACCCACGTTCTGAAATGCGATTGGACTGCCTGAAGGAATGTATTGATGAAAACAATCCAAAACACTACGAGGATATTTCCGCTGGTGAATACCTGAATGAAAGGCTGGCGGAGATTGGGCTGAAGAAGTAGTGGGGAAGGTGAATGTTCAATGTTAAACGTTAAAAGTTCAATGTTGAAGGGGTGGTTGCAGAATTATGAAGACTTCATCTTATAAACCCTGAACTTTGAACCTTAAACTTTGAACCAATAAAGTATGGCTAAAGGAAAAAAACTAAACAGCCTCTCTGAAATAATTGGTAGTTGTGATCTGGCAGGCCGTAGTGTCATGCTGAGTGCCCCGAATGCTTTCGGGGTGTATCGAAGCATGAGCGGATACCAGAGACGTGATTAGCGTTATACACCCTTCGATACTTTTTCTTCTTGCCTTTCGGCTGAAGAAAACACTCAGGGTGACACAGCAGAAGCGAGTTATTGAAGACTCCACATTATAAACCTTGAACTTTGAACCTTAAACTTTGAACCAATAAAGTATGGCAAAAGGAAAAAAACTAAACAGCCTCTCTAATTTGGGAGGGTTTGTGTATAGCACCAATGATAATTTTGAGCCTGAATCGGAACAGCATGAAGAAAGTGTTGCCCCAAGCGAGCAGCAGCTTGAAGCCCATTTGGAGAAGAAAGGACGTGGCGGTAAAACCGCAGTAATCATTAAAGGTTTTGAAGGGCCTGAAGATGACCTTAAGGATTTGGCTAAGGCCCTGAAAAACCATTGTGCGACAGGCGGGAGCGTAAAGGATGGAGAAATTATCATTCAGGGGAACTCCCGCGATAAGGCCATGGACTTTTTGAAGAATAAGGGGTTTAAGGTGAAGAGAGTTGGGGGCTGACTTTGTTTAATCATAAAGAACTATTTATAAATGAAACTTGCTGCCCTCTCTAGTTTCTTCTTAAACTCTTGATTGAACTTCGCTACTTCGGAAGCATTCTCTAGTTTCCAGTAATTTATTAGCTTTCTTCCATTTACCCCCCAATGTTTAACTTGGATATTCCACCAATTTTTCATTTTCTCCCTTTCTGCAACTTCCTTCAAATCCTTAAAGCAAATTTGTTTAGTGTACCCTCCTACACCAGTCCAAATGGGATGATCTTCTTTTAAATCCTTCAAAAAGTTAAATATCACTTTTTCGGGACTGTTTTTACCGGGTAAGACGATTACATTTCTTGGGTTTGGTTTAGCAACACGAGGAGTTTTATCTCCATCTAAGACTATAATACTTATCCTAAAAGCTGGGATCTTTTTATTAGCCAGGCGTAATAACTCCTCGGCCCCAAAGGTTGCATTAACAATTTTTATACGTTTCTTTAAATCTGGTGTCAAAAGCGACCTGAGTAATTGCTCTGCCTCTTTGTCCTCTAAATAAACTTCGATCTTTGTCTCTCTTACTTTTTCCTTTAATACCTCGGCTTTTAAATCAGCTATAAATTCAGGAAGTTTAGATTCTTCTGTTTTCTTAATTGGTCCATCTGCTTTGTGTAAATAACAAACTTCGGATTGATATCGATACTTCGATGTGAGCAATATCTCCAATATCTCAATTGAATGAGTTGTAAAGACGATTTGTAATTCCAAACTAGCAGAAGCCTTAAAGAGAAACTCTATTAACTTTTGCTGAGCAGCTGGAAACATACTTGCATCCAACTCATCGATTAGGAGAACACCTCCTTTGTAATTATCACCAAGCTGTTTTTTTAATCTTTGAAAAGATATTATTGCAGTTATAATCTGTCCAATATTATCTTGACCCGCTGAATTTCCGATTGCATCATAACTAATCGATTTAGCTGCAATAAAATGTTTATTATTTGACTTTACCTCTTCAGAATTAATGTCATCATATAGAAGAAGAATAGTGTTATGCGCATCAATAAAGAAATCCAATTCCTCTTTTGTGAGTGAATGATTTGTGGACTGGACTTTTGCCTCCTGAGCGAGAGGAAATAGTCGTTTCAAACCTAAAAATATTACCGGAAAATCTATCTTGCCACCTTCTCTTGAGCTTTGTCCTACTCTAAGTCTCAAGGTATCTGTTCTGTTTTTCTCCTTTCTTGCATATGAAGAGACCTGAGTTGAAATACCATTTGTAAAACTCACTTCATAAAGATGTTCCTTTGGTTTATCAAACTCTGGGAAAGAAAACTTAAATATCTCTGAATAATCAGTTTCAAAAGTCTTACCATCAAAAGTCCTAAACCTTGTTTTCTCTTTACAAACATGACCAATTAACCCAAGTATTGTGGACTTTCCTGTTCCATTTTGACCAGCAATAGCAGTAAGTCGGCTGCCAATTTTCACCTTTATATCACTTAGATGTCTGAACCTAGCAATTTGTACTTCAGAAATATTCATTTTTAGTTGCTCTTATGGAGCTAAATCTAGTCATATAATTAATTTGAATATAATATTGGGGTAATTAATTGTTCGCAGCATAAAATAGACGCGAACGAACTGAGCATTAATAACGGACAAATAAGGAAACCCTCACTCCACCTCTCCTTTCAACCTCTTCCTAACTCCTCTCCCAATCCTCCAAATGTTATATACCGCCAGAGCGGTAAGCAAGTACCAAAGTGGGGCCTGTTCATCAATGGCCACATAAATGGAGTACAACCCTACCAGCACCAGAAATGCTATTACCAAGCCTGTGGTAAGGGCCACTTTTCTAAAATTGGTTCTAAAAGCATGAAGGTCATCTTGGGTGGGTAAATCCTTGCGCTCCACCTTATGCAGCCTCAAATACTGACTGGCGTTGAACAAGGCATTTTTTAGGGAAGCTGAACACTCTATATAAAGCACCTCATCTTTTGAAGCCGTATCTAAAGTAATGGGAAGGCTTTTGCACCAGTCCAGCTGGGCATAAACCAGTTTGGAGTTTACTGGTATTTCAAAATCTTTGCGAGCCGCAAAACCTACCGTACCTAGTTTTTGGCCATCGCAATACACCTCTATTTTACGGAGGTAGTTTGCGGTACCAAGTCTTTGTACTGTTAGTTTTTTCATTATTTGATGACCTTTTCTTT
Organism: uncultured Owenweeksia sp.; assembly: GCA_963975525.1. Classification (GTDB taxonomy): domain Bacteria; phylum Bacteroidota; class Bacteroidia; order Flavobacteriales; family Schleiferiaceae; genus Owenweeksia. Next base: position 3,534 of record CAXBJE010000091.1, read on the forward strand.
GAGCTTCTCCGTGAAACCTTTGGGGAACTTTGTGAAATTTACGTTACTCAAAGCTACACCAAGACTAACTCAAAGGCACACAAAGTTTTATTTCCTAGAAACAGCCTGCTTATATAAGTCCAAATACTTTGGCCCAATGATCTCCAGTGAAAACCTCTCAGCTTGTGCCCGTGCCTGTTTACTAAAATCATACGACCTATCCTGATCTTTAAGCAATTCAATGGCAGGGCGCGCCATACCTTCCACATCGCCCACATCGGCTGTAAAGCCGGTTACTCCATCAATGTTTACCTCGGTAAGTCCGCCAGTGTTGGATGATACTACAGGTACCCCGGCAGCCATCGCTTCCAATGCCGAAAGTCCAAAACTTTCCTTTTCTGAAGGGAGCAGAAATAAGTCGGACATGCAAAGCACGCGCTCAATTTCAGAGGTTTTTCCCAGATATCGGATTTTATCTAAAATACCCAATTCAGCAGCCTGCTGGCGCGAACGCTCCTTTTCAGGGCCTTCGCCTATCATTAGTAGAACAGCATCTACTTCCTGCTGAATGCGGTAAAAGATGTCTATAACATTGTCTATCCTTTTCACCTTACGAAAATTGGAAATGTGGGTTACGATTTTTTGCCCTTCCTCAGCAAAATTGTTTCGGCAATCATCTTCAGGATTATAAAGGCTTAAATCCACAAAGTTGTGAATCACCTCAATATGGCGCTTTATATCAAACAATTCCAGCGTGTCCATTTTCAGGCTCTCCGAAACCGAGGTCACTACATCGGAATTATTGATGCTAAAAGTAACGGCCTCCTTATAACTTGGATTTTTCCCCACAAGGGTAATATCGGTACCATGCAGGGTAGTGATAATGGGGATATGGATATCCTTTTCCTTTAAAATTTGCTTGGCCATATAGGCTGCATAGGCATGTGGAATGGCGTAATGTACATGAAGCAAATCGAGCTTATACTTCAACGCCACATTTACCATTTTACTGGAAAGGGCCAATTCGTATGGCTGATACTGGAATAGCGGATAGTCATGCACATTTACCTCATGGTAGTAAATGTTGGTTTCTAAAATATCTAACCTAACCGGCTGACTGTACGTAATAAAGTGAACCTTATGCCCGGTTTTAGCCAGGTATTTCCCCAGCTCTGTTGCCAATACCCCACTACCTCCAAATGTGGGATAGCAAACAATACCTATATTCAAAAGCTTATTTTTTTTATGATTGAGTTAGGTGAAAATCAGAAAGATTCAGTTTTCTCAACAGAACCATCTTCTTTATAAGAAATCCATTTTCCCTTTTTTTCTCCCTTTTTATAATTACCAAATTCTTTTATAGTTCCATCCTCATAAAACTCCTTGTACTCCCCATCGCGCATGTTCTTTTTGTATATAAAGAGTGACTTAATAGCCCCATCGTTGTAAAAGGTTTTGGCCTCACCCTCCAGTTCTCCCATTACGTAGTTATATTCGGTTACAGGATTACCATTTTGGTAGTACCAGGTGCTTTTACCATTTTTTATCCCCTGGCTATAATTGGCTTCCTCCTGAATTTTTTCATTGTCATAATAGCGCCTATACACTCCATCAATTTTACCATCCAGGTAAGTGCCAACTTCCATTAGCTTACCAAAGCCACCATACTTTCTCCATTGGCCATTAAGCACACCATTTACATAATGCTCCTCTAAACCTAAATCTCCACGTTGACTAAGAAAAACTGCAATTCCATGTTTGGTGTTGTTTTTATACTCAATAATGGATTTTATGATTCCATTACTATGGTACTCTACAATAGTACCTTCCTTTTTTTCAGTTGTTTTTTCTTGCGAAATGGCGTTAGTGCTTAGCAACACTGCTAAGCTTAGTACCAGAGTTCTCACTGTCATCGGTTATTGAATTATATATCACTTTTTGAATTCGGGTTCGGGTGGAAAGCGATAATAGCTTTCTGTTTTCAGCATCGGGATGTACCCTGTTGCTTAAAAATATGTACACAATTTCTTCGTCAGGATCGGCCCAGGCCATGGTGCCCGTAAAACCTGTATGGCCATAACTTAATGGAGAAACACAGCCGCAGGTAGGTCCAACCCCTTCTAGTTGTGGTTTGTCAAAACCAATACCCCTGCGGTTATCAGTATCGCAAAACTGGCAACGTGTAAATTCCTTTAATGTGATAGAATCGAAGAAAGTAGTACCACCATAGTTTCCACCATTTAGGAACATTTGCATGAGCTTGGCCAAATCATTGGCATTGCTAAAAAGGCCTGCATGGCCTGCCACTCCGCCTACCATGGCAGCTCCCTGGTCGTGTACATAACCTCTCAACTCTTGTTTTCTAAAAGAATTATCTCTTTCAGTAGGCACTATGCGATACTCCGGAAATTTCTCCAAAGGATTATACGTCATTGTAGCTGCTCCCAAGTCTGAGTAAAGCCATTCATCCAAAAACTCATTCAGTGGCTTGCCTTCTATCCTTTCAATTATTTCCATAAAAAAATAGTAGCCCAAATCGCTGTACTTGTATTCCTTTTTAGGAAGAAGCTTGGAACGGATAATGCGATCCATTACGGTATCCTTCATGGTTCGGCAGGCATAAGTTCCGTCTGCCACACAATACGGGTAGTTAAAATCACGAACATTAGAATAATACTCCTCCTTTTGAACCCCACTCTGTAAGGTCTCCAGATAAAAGGGAATCCAAGGGGTGAGGCCCGCCTGATGTGCCAAAACTTCTCTTATCACTAACTTTTCCTTGTTGGACCCCTTTAATTCAGGGAGGTAATCTCCCAAGGTTTTATCCAGGTCTATTTTACCCTCTTCCACCAGCTTAATAATCACCGGAAGGCTAGCTGCCATTTTGGTAATAGATGCCAAATCATAAATGTCATCACTCGCAATAGGGTCGGTTTTAGAGTAGGTTTGATGTCCGTATGATTTATCAAAAATCACCTTGCCTTTGCGGGCAACTATCACCTGACAACCGGGAGTGGCCTTTTCTTTAATGGCCTCTTGAACCAGAATGTCAATCTTATCAATTTCTCTTTTATTGATGCCCACCTCACCAGGATAACCGTACCCTAAGCGGCCTAGCGCCTTGGTATCAAGTCCAAATCCTGCACTAAAAATTCCACTGGCACTTACAGGTAATCTACCGGAAGACCCCAAGGCACCAAAAATTATTTGGGCAGCCACACTTTCTGCATCCACATGGTTTTGATAAGCAACAATCACGGCATCGGCTGAAGTAACCTCTGAGAAAGACCGCAAAGTATAGGCATTGGCAAAAAGGGTAACAATGGTTTTGTTTTGAAGCGTAACCCTTTTTACAAAGTTCTTTATGTCTGAAGAAAACTTATACGATTTCCAAGGGCTGGCATTGGAGGTGTACAGGCCAGCCACCACCAGGTCATATTTTGAAAGACTATTTAAAATCTCATTTTCCTTACCCGGAGCGTAAGTATATAAATCCACCTCGGTGTATTTTTTGAGAATGCGATAAAACTCCGTACCCACATCGGTACCAGCAACTACACAGGCTATCTTTTTACCTTTCAATTCCTTTACAGGAATAAGCTGTTCCTTATTCATCAATACTGTTGTGGCACCCTCAAAAATCCTGCGGCTAACCACATCTGACGCTTCAGGGTTCAGGTCAGAAAAAATCTTTTTTGGCTCTACAAACTTCTTCTCTTCAAGGTCCATCCAGCTTTTAGCCAAAAGGATTCGCATTACGTGCTTGTCAATATCTGCAACAGTTAGCTGTCCATTTTCGATGGCTGCTTTAATTTTCTTTTTTGCCGTTGGCACATCCTGCGAAAACAAAAGGATATCATTACCTGCCAACAGAGCCCTTACATCCACTTCACCAGGAGCATACAAATCCGCAACACCTTTCATATTTAGGGCATCTGTAAAAACCAAACCGTCAAATTTTACCTTATTTCGGAGGTAATCCGTAATGATTTTGGGGCTTAGAGAGGATGGCATTCCGGTATTGTCCATAGCAGGCACATTGAGGTGCGCCACCATAATGGACGCTAATCCTCCATCAATCAGTTTTTGATAAGGTGCCAACTCAATTTTATTGAGCCTGTCCATAGTGTGCCCAACAGTGGGCAATGTTTTATGCGAGTCACTATCGGTATCACCGTGTCCGGGAAAGTGCTTAGCACTGGCCATTACATGTTGGTCTTGCATTCCCTTCATGTAGGCTGCACTTAGCTTAGCCACCATTTTAGGATTTTCGCCAAAAGAGCGGGCATTAATGATGGGATTATCAGGATTTGTGTTGATATCCACTACAGGTCCAAAGTTGATGTGCACCCCTAGTCGCTTACAATGCAGGGCTATTTCCCTACCCATATCATAAGCCAGGTTGCTATCTATTGTGGCACCCACCGTCATAGGCCACGGAAATTTATAAGTGCTGTCCAATCGCATGGCCAACCCCCACTCTGCATCCATGGCAATCATAAGTGATGTTTTGGCACCTTGCTGATATAAGTTTGTGAGACGAGCCTGCCTCACAGGGCCTCCCTGAAAAAAGATAAGACCACCAATGTGTTCTTCTTTCACCAGCCGCAAAATTTCAGCTTCGTGAGCCTTCCCCTTGTTTGAATAGGCGGCAACCATAAACAACTGCCCCAGTTTTTCATCTAGTGACATTTGGGCCAGTTTGGCCTCTGCCCAGGTTGCATTGCCCTCATAAATAACCGATTTAGTTTTCTGTGCCAACAGCACATTAGAAAATATTGCAAACACAAATAGTATAAGGGCGTGATTCCAGCTTCGCTTCATATCGTCAATCATCATTTTGAGCTAAAGTAATCGGTTAAATCTGACAACTCTCCTTTAACACAATTATTATTCCACAGCCTAAGGTTGATAGCTTTATTGTGGCATACTAATCGTGGAAATTAACCGTACTATAATTAATACCTTTGCCAAAATCAGAGAAATGTCAGCACCCAGGTTTCCATCATTCTTTAAAAACAAAGGGCCAAAAAGCTTTGAGTTTAAGCCTCGCTATTACGATGCGCGCAAGGAAAGGTTGGAAGAAATGAAGCGAAATGCCAATACCGAAAAGCCGGTATTTGTTTCTGAGAACTTCCGCGAAAAAGCCCGTGACAAATGGCGTTCTGAAAGAAGCAGGAGTGTTAATGCTTCTAACATCAGGGTTTTTGCCATCGTGGTTATACTCTTCTTCATTGCCTATTTAATTATCACGTATTAATGTCAGACGTAATCCGTCTTTTGCCCGACAGCGTTGCCAACCAAATTGCTGCCGGTGAAGTTGTACAACGCCCCGCCTCTGCCGTAAAGGAACTTATGGAGAACAGCATTGATGCGGGTTCCGACCAAATCCAGCTTATAGTTAAAGATGCCGGCAAAACCCTTTTGCAGGTGATAGATAATGGAACAGGCATGAGCGAAACTGATGCCCGGATGGCATTTGAGCGCCATGCTACTTCCAAAATTGAAAAGGCCGAAGACATATTTTCTATAATGACCAAGGGCTTTAGAGGAGAGGCGCTAGCCTCCATTGCGGCCGTTGCTCAGGTAGATTTAAAAACCAAAAAAGAAAACGAAGAACTTGGGGTACATCTACGGGTGGAAGGCAGCAGGGTGATTTCGCAGGAATACTGCAACATGAAAAGAGGTACCCGTATAGAGGTAAAAAACCTGTTTTTCAATATCCCGGCAAGGAGAAATTTCCTGAAATCTAATAATGTAGAACTACGCCATATTATTGATGAGTTTGAGCGCGTAGCCCTCGCCCATCCTGACATCCACTTTACTTTTACCAATAACGATAGTGAGCTTTTTGATTTGCCTGCCGCATCATTAAGGCAACGCATTGTAAATATTTTTGGCAGTAAGTTTAATGAAAAGCTGGTTCCTGCTGAGGAAAACACACCTATCCTTAAACTTACCGGCTTCATCTGTAAACCAGAGTTTAGCAAGAAAACCCGTGGCGAACAATTCTTTTTTGCCAATAACCGCTACATCCGGAATGGC
>CAXBJE010000092.1:0-9509 GCA_963975525.1 uncultured Owenweeksia sp.
AGACTATGATATTAATAAGATATTAGGGGAGTCCAATGAGAAGGTGGTGAATAGACTGTTAGTACATACTTGGAGTACATATCTATTTTTTCATTTACAATCGGAGTGCATGGATTAATCAACTGCGATGACAAGGATGTTTTTACTTTATTAACCTTTTCTTTGAAACTCTTGACTTCACTAATGTTTGTGTTTTTATGGTCGTCAATTTGAACATTGTCATTATTAACTCCAATTCTACATAAGAAATAGTTCAAGTCCGATATACTAGATACTTCACCCTTAAATATACTATAAATGAATTTTGAAGTCCAAAACTTTATGGTGGTTTTTGTAACGTAAGTCAAATCTTGACCCCTATTTTTAAGAATAAGTTCAATTATATACTCTGAGTGATCTTGATCTCCAGTACTGTCAAAAGTTATAACGTAATATTTTTTCATGTCTTTAAGATTCAGTTTAGTATTAAGATGGAATTTTTTCCATTAGTGAATTTATCAGCTCTACAAGTCCTGTGGTGGTCGAATCAGTGACAACCTTGGTGAAGATGTTCTTTAAAGATTTCAAAGACTCTCTTATAATACCACTTTTTGGTTTCGGTGAATTGACCTGTAATTTTAAAGTGTTATTCTCGGACTCAATCTCACTTAACAAGTCCTTATCCTGGATAAGTGAGGTTAGTTCCTCAATTCTTGATATAAGTACTTTTAGGTCACCTAAATTTTCTGTGGGGAAATAGTTATTTTGAGTTGAACCCACGTTACCTTGCTGGATACTGGAATTGTTCATTGTTCCAATATTTATGATGTTGAATGGTAAGAAATGTTCAGTGGGATCATTGGGGTTTTCAAGTGATTCTTCTATTTCCTGTATCCCATAATGCGTAATAGATATCCCCCCTCCCAAAGTCCGAGACTCAACCAACTGTTCTCCTCTTAGATATTGAACTATGTCACTTATGGATGATTTGTCAAATCCTAATGAGTGACCAATATCCCACATTTTTAAAATGTATGATTCACTTCCCTTTGACTCTTCATAAAGTTTTTTCAAAAATTGAAACCTTTATTTTTTCTTTTCTTTAATCATTTAGATTTGTACCTGTATTTGTGAATGAAGAAAATTCCCGATCCCTAAATGCCAACAGAGGTATTTCGTCCATCTGGATATACTTTGATCTGTGTTAAAAAAAACCAAAGAAAAATCCCATAAGAAGGACCCTATTAGACGGAATCGGGAACCATTTCAAAAGTAAAACACTCCTCATTAACTCATCACGTAAGAAGGAACGTGATAATACTTTTTTTGTTTGACTAAAATTGTTCGTTATTGACATACAAGCCTATCATATCCTCACCTAGGATAAGGTATGGGGTAGTTATTATATATCGAACTTCTTGACGATATGGTACATTTGAGAAATGACTAATATCAACCATATGTTTATGAGGAGGTTTAGAGTCTGTAGTCAAGAAATACCCAAACGGTTCGAAATTTATTTCCGACCATTGACAAAGACCATATTTTGGGTGAGGAACCCAAGTATTACCCATCATCCTTTTCCTGTTTGATAGGTTCGAAAATAGATAAATCTTGAACTTTCCCGAAATACCAGTTTTGTCCTTGTCGAGAATAAAATCAGTGAGTTCTCCAAAACTTCTTAAATGTCCAATACTATCAAGACTCATAAACATGGATAAAATCTGTTTTAAGACACTCAATGGTCTAATATTATATGTACCCTTGACTACATATCCAGAGTTTTGAGGTTGATTTATTATCTCCATTCCCTGATGAACGAAATTCCCAAAATCATCCCCATACCAACTTCCAGTGTTGTTATTACAATTTTCACATAAGTAATAACCACCACTCCCTCGATTACTTCTTATAGACTTACCATATACATAGCTTGACTTGTCGAAGAGGTGCTTATGTTTTTTGATGTAAATAGGATAATTATTGAAAGCTTTTTCTGGCGGTATGTGTTCAAATGTTAGTTTCTTCTCTTCCCCACAAATCGCACATGTACCTATCATATCCATTACTGATTTATTGGTTTTCCCCACAAAGAACTGATATTCTACGAAAACTATTCATTTAGAATCAGGAAAAGAGATTTGATTTGTATATATCTAAAAAACTATCTTCATGATTAAGAGACTGATTATCAAATTCCTAAAATTCATCAAAGTGATACCTAAAGACAATTTAATTGTACTTGAAAATGCAATTAGTCAAGTAAAAAATGATATTCAGTCCCACAATAACCAAGATCCATTAAATCCCGATGGAACTCTTAATTCTAAACTCTATACATCTTTGTTCATCGCGGAGGGATTTATCGACCAAATCAAAAAGAACAACCCAAAAGAGTGGAAATAATAAGGTTTGATCAAATTTTCGCACATTTGGAAACTCAACTCCTTCACCTTCCCACATTATTCTACAACAGTGCCTTAAGTATTCACCATATCAACCTTCATATCCTTATTGATTCCCTGTAACTAGAAAGGCACTCTTAGAATTGTGATTTTCTACGATGACACTGTTTTCGGAAAAACCATCTTCATTAGAACTTCAGTTTGAGTACTAACATCTTCACTTTCCGGCAAGATGTCTTATTTTAGCATTTGCTTAAATAGAACATTTTGTCTCGATGGAAAAAATGCATCAGGTAAATGCTTGGCATCGAACAGGTAAGTGTCTGCTGGCAAATGTTGTAGGGACGTAACAATTGATTTACAAAAAGTAACCCTCGCAATACTATAGGCATGCAAGTATTTACAACTCTGGCTTTCATTGTCCTACAGAATCAAATTCATTATTTCATCTGTTTGTGCTCCCATATGATAGTAGATTTTCTTTTACAATGAGTTGAAAGCGTTTGTCAATGTACTGACAAACAGTCCACTATAACTTTTTTTTTGATTCAGTAAATAATACCAGCTTTTATTTGGGGTTCAATAAAAAATTTTAGATTTGTCATAGTTTTGAAAACGTTGTCTTACATATTAGCGGTATATTTTCTGGGCTTGTCCTTTGTTACATGTGCAGATGGGCTTGTTTATGCCGATTCTGTTAATGGCCTGCACGTAGTTGCGTCTGCTGATTCCCATTCTGGCCACGATCACAATTCAAACACAAACGACCTTTGCAGCCCGGTATGTTCCTGTCAGTGCTGCCATGTTCATGTTACCTTTCCAAATGTAATACAGGCCGCAGCGCCAGCACTTGCCATTACCGCTATCCCTTCTTACAAGAAAAACTTCTCAAGTATCGATCTCTTCGATCTTTTTGTTCCTCCCAAAGCCTGATCTGGGCTTTTTTTATTGGTTAAGTACACCTTTTTTTAAAACTGCAATTGAGCAGATTTAGCTAATCGTAAAATTCATACGATCAAGGAAGCCCTCATTTCTTTAATCTTCATCTGAAGATGTGGTCAATCATCTATCTCAGATAATTTTCAATAAGGGTAAAATTGAATAAAAAGCGAAAAAGGACTAAGAAAAAAATCACATGGCTAAAGGTAGTCAAGGGAGTTTTCATCACCCTGCTATGTGTCCTACTCCTCTTGGCAACTGCCGAAAGGTTCTACCATTATTTCAAGGTTCATTTAAAATAACATAAAAAACTATGATCAATAGAATCATCTCGTTCTCAATAAAGAACAAGTTTATCGTGGGCCTGCTTACGCTTGCCATTATTGGGGTAGGTCTCTACTCCATGTACACGGTAAATCTGGGCTCTGTTCCAGACATTACAAATAACCAGGTGCAGGTAATCACAGTATCCGAAAACCTGGCCACCGAAGATATAGAGCAATTTGTGACATACCCGGTAGAACTCGCAATGGGAAACCTGCCAGGAGTTGATGAAATACGGTCTATTTCAAGGTTTGGCCTTTCAGTGGTAACCATCGTATTCGAAGACGATATGGGCACCTACCTGCCACGTCAACTGGTTCAGGAAAAGCTAAACGAATTGCAGGAAACCATCCCCGAAAAATTTGGAGCCCCAACAATGGGACCTATTTCCACAGGTCTTGGCCAGATCTACGAGTACACCATTCAACCGAAGCCAGGCTATGATTCTGTGTATAGTCCAATGGAACTTCGCACCATTCAGGAGTGGATTGTAAAACGGCAACTGACCTTATTGGAAGGTGTAGTGGAGGTAAATTCATTTGGCGGCTACATCAAACAGTACGAAGTTGCTATTAACCCCGAAAAGCTCAATGCAATGGACGTGAGCATTTCTGAGGTATATGAAGCGCTTGCACGGAACAATGTGAATACTGGAGGGGCGTATATCGAAAAAAACCGAATGTCCAATTTTATACGTGGCGAAGGTCTGGTACGCTCCCTGGATGACATACGTAACACTGTCATTCGCAATAACAATGGCATTCCTATCACCATTAATGATGTGGCTGAAAAAGTCCATTTTGGTCATCAGGTACGTTACGGAGCTTTCACACAGGATGGAAAAGAAGCAGTTGGCGGTATGATTATGATGCTCAAAGGAGCGAACCCAAATGCGGTGATTCAAAATGTAAAAGAGCGCATGAAGGAAGTGGAAAAATCACTTCCTGAAGGACTGACAATCGGGTCTTTTATTGACCGTAGCGCGCTTATTGCACGAACTACTGATACAGTTAAAACCAACCTGATTGAAGGGGCATTAATAGTCATTTTTGCTTTGGTAATTTTACTGGGAAGTTTACGCGGGGGGCTTATTACAGCCACGACTATCCCACTTTCCCTATTGTTCGCCTTCATTTTGATGAAGCAGTTTAATGTGTGGGCCAACCTGATGAGCCTGGGTGCCATCGACTTTGGGATCATCATTGATGGTGCAGTGATAATCATTGAAGGAACCGTTTATGAAATTCAGAAGCGCATACGCTCAGGAAAGATTAAGTTTAACCAAGGGGTAATGGATGAGTTGGCTTACGAAGCAGGAAGCACCATGATGGGCTCTGCCTTTTTCGGTCAGGTCATTATACTCATTGTGTTTGCCCCTATTCTATTCCTCACGGGTGTAGAGGGTAAAATGTTTCAGCCTATGGCCTACACCTTTGGATTTGCCATGATTGGGGCTATTGTTTTGTGCCTCACTTACGTCCCTATGATGTCTGCGCTTTTTATGAAGCCTGTTGAAAACAAGAAAAATTGGTTTGGCCGGTTTGAGCGATGGTTGGAGAAAATCAGCGATAAAATCATTGGAGGCATTCATCGTGCCTACCTGCCATTGCTTAAAAGTGCAATGCGCTTTAAAGTTGCTGTGATTGTTGTGGCTGTTATTCTATTGGGTATTGCCGGGTTTACTTTTTCGAAGATGGGTGGCGAATTCGTGCCTCAACTGGATGAAGGTGACCTCGCAATGCAGGCTTTAATCCGTCCTGGTAGTTCACTGAGTGAAGCAACCGAAGTTTCCTATAAAATTGAAAACCTTTTGTTGGAAAATTTTCCGGAAATCAAAACGGTTACAGCCCGAATCGGAGTAGCAGACATCCCTACAGACCCTATGCCGATGGACATTGCGGATATGTACCTGATTTTAGAAAAAGATAAGGACAAATGGGTTACGGCCGAAACCAAGGAAGAGTTAATTGATAATATCAAAGAACTTTTGGAAGAACAGTTGACTGGAGTGAACCTTGTCTTTACCCAGCCAGTGGAGCTTCGTTTTAACGAACTGCTGGAGGGAGTACGTGAAGACATTGCTGTTAAACTCTATGGAGAAGACCTGGAAATCCTTTCTACAAAAGTTCAGGAAATGGCTGATATTATAGAAACCGTAGAAGGTGCGAGTGATGTAAACCCCGAAAGGACATCGGGCCTTCCGCAAATGACTGTGCGCTATAACCGCAAAAAAATGGCACAGTACGGCCTGGATATTGAAAAAGTAAACGAATACATAAGTTCTGCTTTCGCAGGAGGCACAGCAGGAGTAATTTTTGAAGGTGAAAAACGCTTTGATATGGTCATCCGTTTTGATGAAGCGCACCGACAAAGTATAGACGACCTCCGTAATCTTTACATTGACCTCCAGGACGGGACCCAAATTCCCATTAAGGAAGTAGCAGATATAAGTTATCAGCCCGGCCCTATGCAGATAAGCCGCGACAATACCTATAGAAGAACTTACGTTGGCGTAAATGTTCGGGGGCGCGATGTGGAATCTGTAGTAAACGACATACAGGCCAAGCTGGATGAGCAGCTAAATCTGCCTTCGGGTTATTACATTTCCTACGGTGGAGAATTTGAAAACCTACAGAGTGCTAAAAAAAGGCTGACGATTGTAGTGCCCATTGCACTGTTTCTCATTTTTATTCTCCTCTATTTTGCCTTGGGGTCGGTTTCCCAATCCATTATGATTTATATGGCCATTCCATTGGCGGCAATTGGAGGTGTTTTCGCACTTTGGATGAGAGATATGCCCTTTAGCATTTCAGCCGGGGTTGGATTCATCGTGCTCTTTGGAGTTGCAGTACTCAATGGTTTGGTGCTGATCAATCGTTTCAATTCCCTGAAAGAAGAAGGGGTAACAAGTATAAAGGACCGAATCCTTACAGGCACCAAAGAGCGGATACGCCCGATAATGCTTACGGCTACTACTGATATTTTTGGCTTCCTGCCTATGGCGTTTTCGGCTTCGGCCGGTGCTGAAGTACAGCGCCCATTGGCCACGGTGGTAATTGGCGGTATGCTTACTGCCACACTGCTTACGCTCGTAGTGCTGCCTGTGCTGTACACTTTTGTAGAAAAAAGAAAGGAAAAGAATTTGGAAAACCGTAGTCGCGGAATGTCCATGAGCACCATCGTTCTCTTGTTAGGACTCGGTGGTTTCCTCGGTTTTTCCCAAACGGCAGGCGCGCAAGGAATAAACCCTGATACATTGCAAACCATCAGTCTTGAGCAGGCACAAAACAGAGCCATTGAATATTTTAAAGGCAAAAAAACTGCAAATAGAAAGTGAAGAAGCCTTAAAGAAAACTGCCTGGGATTTTGGGAATACGCAAATCCTCACTGGGGCCGAGGAGGCCACAAGCAATTCCAATGGGGTTTATACCCAAATTGGCGTTCAGCAGCAGAATATTGACATTTTTGGCATCGCCCCGCGTCTTCGTTTACAAAAAGAGAAAGTAGCTCTTGCTGAAACGGCCCTTAACCTTTCGCTGGCAGAAATTAAAAGGGAAGTGAAATTGGCCTGGGGCCAGTTATATACTGCCAAAAACACGTATCAGGTTTTTAACCGTCTTGATTCGCTCTTTACTGATATTGAGAGGGCGGCAGATATAAGGTTGGAAGTGGAAGAAACTTCGAAACTGGCGTATTTGGCCACTAAAAACCAAGCCAATGAGGTGCGCATTCAAAAGGAACAGGCATACCGCAATTATCTGAGTGCCTTGCAGCGGCTCAACTTATGGTTGGTAAGCGATAAGCTCTATACGGTGCCAGACGTGCCCACCGACCAGTTGACCGAGATGCTCAACATTAATACGGATTCATTAAGCACACACCCCCTGCTCAATGTTTATAAACAACAAATAGAAGTGGCAGAAGCACAAATAAAGGAAAGAAGAGCTCAGTTCCTTCCCCAATTTCAAGGCCAGTACGGTCAACAAAAAGTAGATGGGCAAACTGGTTTTTATACCTATCAGATTGGTATTCAAATACCCTTATTCTTTGCCCCTGAACTTGGCCGTACCCAAGAGGCGAAAATTCAACGGGAAATCGCCAACGAGAATTTTAGGCAAAATCAGTTTGAGCTTAATGCCAGATACCTGTCTATGCGCGAAGAATACCTGAAGTGGCGCAATTCATGGACCTATTACCGTGAGCAGGCCCTACCATTGGCAAAGGAACAAAGGACTGGTTCCATTACAGCCTATCGCGAAGGGGCGATAGACTATGTCACTTTCCTGCAAAACATAAGGGATGCTATACGCATAGAAATAAGCTCCTGGGATGCCTTAGGTAATTATCTCAATAGCCGCTATGAACTTGAATACTATTTACAAACAACAAACTAAAACCGGAAACGGATTAAATATAAACGACATGAAAAAGCAAATCATAAATTTTTTCGCGCTGGCTCTACTGGCCATATTTATAGGGGCTTGTGGAAACAATGCTTCGGAAGAAGGCCACGACCACAAGGAGGGTGAACAACAAGAATCACACGAAGGCCACAATGATGAGAAAGGTGGCCATGAGGGCCACGGTGAAGAGGGCCATGAAGAGCACGGAGGCGAAGAAGGCATGGGCGAAGTGCATCTTTCCAACCTCAAGTTTCAGAGCCTGGGCGTGAAAGTGGACACCCTGCCCACACGGCCATTATCGGGGGTTGTGTACGCCAATGGGCAGCTGGAGGTGCCACCACAGCACGAGGCTACGGTGACGGCCATTTTAGGTGGAAACATTACAGCCATAAAGGTGATAGAGGGAGACAAAGTGAGCAAGGGGCAGGTGTTGGCCTACCTCAGCCATCCTGATCTTTCTAAAGTGCAGACCGAGTATTTACGTGCCTACAACAGCAGTGAATACCTCGAGCAGGAATTTAATAGACAGAAGAAGCTTTATGAAGAAGAAGTAGGTTCCGGAAAACCTTTCAGGAAACCAAAGCCGAGTACCTATCCCTGAAAGGTGAAGTGAAGGGCTATGAATCACAGTTGAAACAACTGAACCTCAATGTGGATAAAATCCGCAAAGGGGAAATTTATGACAACATCCCGGTGGTGAGCCCCATTGACGGTCATATTGAAAAAGTGCTGGTACAAATCGGGCAGTATATCCAGCCCCAAACGGGTATGTTCCAAATTGTAAATACCAAGCACATCCACGCAGATTTAATGGTTTTTGAAAAAGACGTGCACAAGGTAAAAGAAGGCCAAAAAATTTCGTTCACCGTGGAGTCTGTTCCGGGTACCCAGCTTACCGCCAAAATTTATTCGGTGGGCAAGCAGTTTGAGGAAAACCCTAAAGCAGTGCATGTGCATGCCGAGATAGACCAAAAGAAGGATTTCCTGATTCCGGGCATGTACATCAATGGGAAAATACATACCTCTAATGATGCGATCACCGCATTGCCCGAAGGGGCTGTAATTGAAGAAGAAGGCAAGCCTTACATTTTTATCGCAGAACAGCACAATGAGGATGGCGAAACCGAATGGGCCTTTAAGCCGGTGGAAATACGGACAGGTAACTCCGATGAAGGGTGGATAGAAATCAATCTGCTGGAACCCCTGCCCAAGGGTACAAAGGTAGCTTGGAACAATGCCTACTACCTCATTTCAGAAATGAAGAAAAGCCAGACTTCTCATAGTCATTAAATCAGTAGGTAGGCAATTTTAATAACAAAAAAATCGAGAAAATGAAAGAAATAAAAGCATATATAAAGCCCAAGCGGGCACAGGTGGTAATCGAAGCGCTGACCGAAACCGGCTTTAAAAGTATGACCATCTCTCAGGCCGAAGGCACAGGGGCCCATAAAGCCAAAGG
>CAXBJE010000093.1:0-9469 GCA_963975525.1 uncultured Owenweeksia sp.
AGGAGACAAGGATTTTGACATTGTAAAGCAAACGTTTACCGAGTATCTTGAAGCGAATAAGCAACGGAAAACTCCGGAGCGCTATGCTATTCTTGAAGAGATTTACAAGCACGATGAGCACTTTGACATTGAGTCGCTTTACATCTTAATGAAGAATAAGAACTACCGCGTAAGCCGCGCTACGCTTTACAATACCATTGAATTGCTATTGGACTGTAAGTTAGTACGCAAGCATCAGTTTGGGCAAAATCAGAGTTACTACGAAAAGTCTTATTACAACAAACAGCACGATCATATCATACTTACCGATACCGGTGAGGTTTTGGAATTTTGCGATCCACGTATTCAGCAGATAAAGAATACCGTGGCCGAGGTTTTTGGGATTGATATTACCACCCATTCACTATACCTCTACGGCACTCGCAACAAAGAGTTACAAAAGAAATCATAGGATTTAACAGAAGCAAAATTTAAATAAAAACGGCTATTCAGATGGCAGTAGATGTATTATTGGGTTTACAGTGGGGTGATGAAGGAAAAGGTAAAATTGTAGATGTACTTACCAGAAATTATGACATAATCGCTCGCTTTCAGGGAGGACCCAATGCCGGGCACACTTTAGAGTTTGAAGGACACAAGCATGTACTTCACACTATTCCTTCAGGAGTATTTCATACCGATAGTTCCAACATTATTGGAAATGGAGTGGTGATTGACCCTGTAATCTTTCGCAGAGAAATTGAAAACCTACAGCCCCATGGGGTTAAGGTAAATGAGGTACTTATGATTTCGCGTAAGGCCCATTTAATTTTACCATCGCACAGGCTACTTGATGCTGCATCTGAAGCGGCCAAAGGCAAAAACAAAATTGGATCTACCCTTAAGGGGATTGGCCCAACCTACATGGATAAAACCGGTAGAAACGGGTTGCGCGTAGGTGATATTGAGCAGGATGACTTTAAAGAGCGCTACGACCATTTGGTGAGTAAGCACAAGCAAATTTTAAGTCAGTACACTGATTTTGAATACAACCTGGATGAGCTGGAAGGCCCGTGGTTTGAAGCCATTGAATTCCTGAAAGGAATGAACCTTATTGACTCCGAGCATTATATTCATCAGGCCTTGCGTAACGGAAAATCAATACTTGCAGAAGGTGCCCAAGGATCTTTACTGGATATAGACTTTGGAAGCTATCCGTTTGTAACCTCTTCCACAACTACCTGTGCAGGAAGCTGTACTGGGCTTGGGATTGCGCCAAACAAAATCCGTAATGTATACTGAGTTGTTTGACGAAACCGGAGAGGAACTTCGCAAAAACGGACATGAATTTGGCGCCACCACTGGCCGCCCGCGCAGATGTGGATGGTTGGATTTACCGGCCCTTAAATATGCTATTGACATTAATGGGGTTACAAATCTTATTATGATGAAAAGCGATGTGATGAGTGGAATGGAAACCATTAAGGTTTGTACTGCTTATCGCTACAAAGGCACAGAAATTGATTATTTGCCGTACCGCACAGATGAAGACCTCGTTGAACCTATTTACAAAGAACTTCCGGGCTGGAAAGAAGACATCACCAAGCTCGAAAATTTTGAGGATGCTCCCAAAAATCTTAAAGACTACGTTTCGTATTTGGAAAAGGAATTGGAAGTACCCATCACTATTATATCAGTGGGGCCCGATCGTAAACAAACCATTAAACTTGGGGATACTACCACGGCTTAAGCATACCATACTTTTTTTCTTTCTCCTTGCCCTTACGGGGCTGACAGCGCAACCCGGAAAATCAAGGGTAACTGTTGAAAAAGGAAAACAGATTACCATTAAAAATGGTGATAAAGCCCATGCCTCGCGCAGTTCGGGTAAAACCCGGATTATTGGTAATGTGATTTTTGAGCACGAAGGTGCCCTCATGTATTGCGATAGCGCCTGGCTTTTTTCAGAAGCCAACCGTATTCAGGCATTTCAAAACGTGAGGATTAACCAAGGCGATACCATTTTCCTTTGGGGAGATTACCTTGAATATTCTGGAAATACAAAACTGGCTAAGGTTACTGGTAAAGTTGTGCGGTTAAAAGACACCAAGATGGAGTTGGTGACAGACCGTGTGGATTATGACCGTAACACCAATTTGGCCTATTACTTTACAGGAGGGGTAATAACAAATGACGAGAATAAGCTAACCAGCCAAAAGGGCTACTACGACTCCAAAGCAAAGGTTTTTAATTTTAAGGACAGTGTAAAACTGGTTAACCCTAAATACACGATTGAGTCTGATACCCTAATCTATAACAGTGTTTCAAGGGTTTCCTATTTTAAGGGGAAAACCACTATTACTAGCGATAGCAGCTTTATATACTGTGAAAATGGACGGTACAATACCGTTACGGACATTGCACAGTTTAAGAAAAATGCCTACCTGTATAACGAGAACAAATACCTTACGGGAGATAGCCTTTACTACGAAAAACACACCGAGTTTGGCGAGGCCTTTGGCAACGTATTGGTGCATGATACTGTAGATGACTACATGATTACAGGCGGCTACGGTCAGTTTACCGGAGCCAAAGACAGCACATTTGTTACCCTTGACCCTATTTACAGCGTAAAGCAGGAACTGGATACCCTGCACATACATGGCGATACACTTTTCTCTACCAAGGTAAAGGATACCCTAATGGGCGAATACAGGCTGGTAAAGGTTTTCCATAAGGTAAAATTCTATAAAAAGGATTTACAGGGTAAGTGCGACTCATTGGTATATGCCGAAAAGGACTCCATTATTAGAATGTATCATGACCCCATAGTTTGGAACGACAGCAGCCAGGTTACAGGTGATACCATTTACATGACGATACGATCTGAAAAGCTGGACAGCTTAAAAGTATATTCCAATGCCTTTATTATTGGCAAGGTTGATGCTTCAAAGTCAAACCAAATAAAAGGCCGAAGCATGTTTGGTAAGTTTACAGACAATAAACTAAGCCGGGTGTACGTAAGTGGAAATGGCCAAACCATTTACTTTCCAAAAGATGATCAAAAGAAATTTATAGGAATGAACCGGGCCATTTGCAGCAACATATTAATGAAACTCAAAGACAGCCAGGTGAAGTCCATAACCTTTCTTACAAAACCCGAAGCCAAGCTTTACCCCATCAGTGAATCCGGTGGGGAAAATGGAAGTCTCGAGGGGTTTTCTCCACGTTTTTCTGAAAGGCCAAAATCCAAAGAAGAAATACTAATATGGTAAGCTGGTTTACATACCTGCTAATTACTATTGTAGCCCCTGGGCAGGATTTTTACTCCTACACCCCTGATGAGTTTTTTGCCCTGGATGCCGTAAATAAAACCATTGATGTAAACGATTTAGACACTGATTTGCTGGAGGCAGCAGTGTTTCAGGCAAGTAATAAAGTGCGCTCGCAAAAAAGAAAGCCCCTGTTTGCACATGATGTGGTATTGCATAAGGCAGCTCGCTACCACGCGGTATATCTGGCGAAAGCCAACAAAGTAGAACACAAAAACACTAAAGAGAAAAAGTTTGAAACCCCATACAAGCGAATTGTAGCTTTTGGTGGCGATGATTTTATGGGCGTGTCTGAGAACCTCGCTCTTGTTTCTCCTGTTATTTTGGGCAAAGACAATCTTTACTATATAAAGGATGGGCAACCGGTAGATAAGGCTGGGAATAAACTACCGCTTAAAACCTATAAAGAATTTGCCAACCAGGTGGTTGATGGTTGGATGAACAGCAAGGGGCACCGCAGAAACCTTATGAGTGAAAGCACTTTATTGGGCTGTGCCATTTCGGGCGTTAGCTTTAACAGAGATAATGTGCCACAGGTAACTTTTGTACAGAACTTAGGATATAAATAGACTATGAAAAATTTCATTTATACAATACTTCTTTCGGCATTGAGCACCATTTCGGTTTACGCCCAAGTGCGATTTTATGATGTGAAAAATTTCACTCAATACCAACAAGTGCTTGAACAGGCCATGGATGATAACAAAATGCTGTTTTTGGTGGTGTATGAAAATGGAGATGAGTTTTACCGCATGCAAAAAGATGACGTGTTTGCAGACCCAACTCTTGCCGGTGCCTATGAGGCTACCATACCCATGGCCGTTGATATTTACAGCGATATGGGGGCTCGCCTGGCAGAAGCATTTGGCATAGAAAAACTTCCATCATTCCTATACTTTACCAGCCAGGAAGCCTTGGTATTGGTAAAACAAGGCTACCTTACTATTGGTGAGTTAAACTCCGCTTTGCGCGAAGCTCAAAAAGCTGAAAACCTCTATGCCACTTTACAGGAAAAATATGTGGCTAAAACGCTTACCTCTGCGGAGTGGCTGCAATTAATTCAATTACAATCTCTAAATGCGGGGTTTAATGAAACAAAAACTTTGGCCATTGGCTTTTTAAACGGGCTAAATAACCAACAGCTGCTTTCGCAAGAGATAGCCCCAACCATGGCTACCTATGGCATTGATCTTGAATTTAAGTACCCGAAGTTTATTGTTGATAACCGCAAGGCACTGGCAGATAAGATTGATTACAAAACCTTTTATCAAAGTGCCTACTCCTACAACTTTGATAGAGCCGTAGCCAGCGAAGACACTGTGATGCTTGAAAAAATCGTTTCGGTGTTGATACCAAATTCTCCGGATGAAACAGCCGATAAGGAAAAATTGGCCTTTGAAACTCGAAAGGTATTCGCCTCAGAGGCTAAAATGTTTACTGTTTGGAAAAGAGCCACGTTTGAAAGAATTGCCAGTTTCGATTCTGATAGTGCACAAGCCGAGTTTCTATTTGAAATAGCCGATAACTTCAACACTAAGGAATCAAACCGAGCGGCACGCCAGCTGGTAGAAATGGCCGGAAAAATTAAAAGTGACTTTAGCTACAAGGCTTTGGAAGCCTATATGGCTTACCTAAATGAGGATTATGGAGCTGCAAGTGAATTGGCCCGCCAAGCCAAGGCTTTGGCTAAAGATGCCACTGAGCAGCAAAAAGCAGTCAACTTACAATCTATGATAGCTAAGGAGTTAAAAGACCCTGCACCTAACGAGTAGTATTGCCCTATTTAACGATACTCAGGATTGGGATGATCAAAATTCTCACCCTCCTGCCATTTGTCCCGTTGATTTCCAGGAGTAGGAAAACCACCATGGCCTTTTAGCATCAAAGCCATGTGCATTAAATTCCAGCTCATAAAAGTGGTATTGCGCTGGGTAAATTCATTTTTAGGGCCACCTGAGTTTTCATCCAGGTAAGATGGCCCCGGTCCTGCCTCCCCAATCCACCCGGCATCGGCCTGTGGCGGAATACAGTATCCCAGATGTTGCAAAGCAAACAACATCCCGCTGGCGCAGTTCTTTATACCATCTTCGTTTCCGGTAACAATACAGCCACCGGCCTTGCCATAAAATATTGATTGTCCCTTTTCATTCCATTGGCTAGATTGAGCATACAACCTTTCTATTACCTGAGTACAAACGGAAGACCGTTCTCCCAACCAAATGGGAGTTCCCAAAACCAAGATATCGGCTTCCTTCACTTTTCCCCAAAGCTCTGGCCACTCATCCTTCTCCCACCCCTTTTCAGTCATATCGGGGTACACCCCAAAAGCAAGGTTGTGATTTACCGCACGTATATACTCCACGGTTACTCCATGCTTTCGCATGATGTCCATAGACACCTTCATAAGCCCATGAGTATGGCTTGTTTCGGGGCTACGCTTTAACGTGCAGTTTATAAATATGGCTTTAAGATTGGAGAAATTCGGGGGCGTTTGCATAATTCTATTGGGTTATAAATTTTTCTCTTTTCCGAATGTGCAATGTAAAGAGCAGCGGAAAAAAGTAAGGTCGGGTTGCTAGCCTAACACCTCTTTAGAGATGATGTTTATTGCGCTTCAATTTTTTAGAATCAATCTAGCCAAGCCGAATTTGGCCATCATTACATTTGTTACTAATTTTACAATTTAATACGAAATAAGTAACATTGAAGGATAAAAGTCCCAAAACCAAAAATATACTGAGTGCAGCCAAAATGCTTTTTTGGAAGCATGGCATTAAACGCGTAACGGTTGAGGAAATCTGCCGTGAGGCGGGTTGTAGCAAGATGACCTTTTACCGTCAGTTTGAAAATAAATCTGTGGTGGCAGCTGAAGTGCTTGAAGTTATTTCGGAAGAGGGACAGGCCAGCTTTAAGGCCCTGCGAGAAACCAATCTTCCCTTTCATCAAAAACTATTGGAAATTGTAAAGCTTAAAAACGAGAGCAGTAAGGAGATCAGCCGCGAATTTGTTGAAGACATTTTACGAGAAGAAGATCCCATTTTAATGGCTAAAATGGCCGAACTACGAACGAAAGGCCAGCATGAATTCAAGTCCTTTTTAGCTGAAGCCCAAAGCCAGGGCCATATAGATAAAGACCTGAACCTGGACTTTGTAATGACTTTTACTGATAGAATTAGCCACTTGGCCATAGACCCCATGTTGCAAAGTCATTTTGAAACTCCAGAAGGACTGATTGAAGCCCTGACCAGTATTTTCCTTTTTGGAATAGAATCCAGGAAAGATGATTAGTACTGAGACATCTCAATTCAAAAGCCAGGGCTCAACCCTCAAATCAAAAGTTTGTGCAGGGCTTCTTAGGGGTACTCCCACCTGGAAATTGCTTTTAGCTTTTTGGATTTTTACTTCTCCCCTCGTGGCTTCGTCTCAGATTGATTCGGCCTCAGCTACCTTGCAACAAGACTCCGTTGCCCCACAAACATTGCAAGTGAAAGGGCAGGTATCTGCCTACGCCAACTACAATTTTAGCAATGACTTAAATATGCTCCTTGGCGGGAATTTTCTACCGGAACTGGTTTACTCCATTCCTTTAAAGAAAAAACAGCTCATTGATTTTGACTTTACTGCCAATGTTTTTGGCTCTGTAAATTTTCACCCGTTTGATACTGCTGTAGACAAAGGAGATGTGCAGTCCTACAGGGCATGGGCGCGCTACTCGGGCAAGCAATTTGAAATACGTGCCGGATTGCAGAAAATAAACTTTGGATCGGCCATGAGCCTCCGGCCCTTAAGGTGGTTTGACCAAGTGGACCCCCGCGACCCCTTATCACTAACCGCGGGCGTTTGGGGTCTTTTGGGCCGCTACTACTTTTTAAATAACGCCAATGTTTGGCTTTGGGGCCTTTATGGTAACGAAAACCCTAAGGGGTGGGAAGTAACTTCTACATACGAGCAAATTCCGGAGTTTGGTGGCCGCTTTCAGCATCCTGTACCCAAAGGCGAATTAGCAGTAACCTACCACCACCGCAGCACGGATTCCCGAAACCTGGGCGTGGACTCACTGGCTAAAATTAACAATCCCGAAAACCGAATTGGTCTGGATGGAAAATGGGATTTGGGTGTAGGTGTTTGGTTTGAGGCATCACATAGCTTTAAAGACCAAAACATTGGGATTTTTACCAACCAAACCCTTATAAATATTGGTATGGATTACACCTTTGGTGTGGGCAATGGCATTAATGTGATTGGCGAACATCTTATCACCTCCTTTGATGAAAAAGCGCTGCAATTCACAAAACCGCTGCACATTACGGCCCTTACGGCCTCCTACCCCATTGGTATGTTTGATAACCTTAGCACAGTGCTTTATTACGATTACCAAAGCCAAAGTGTACTTACCTTTTTAAACTACCAGCGCAGCCTAAAACTATTTACCTTGTATGTAATGCTTTACCTAAACCCTGATGACCAAGGGCAAATACAGGAGAACGATTTGATAAACAACTTTAATGGGCAGGGGGTGCAGGTGATGGTGGTGTACAATTTTTAAATAATGCTCCAAATAATGACTGTCAAAAAGATTTTTAATTGGGTTTTCAATCCAGAATCTATTTACCATACGCTCACACCTGTCACCCTGAGCGATAGTCGAAGGGCAAGCCGAAACTTCAGGAGGGGCTTCGACCATAGCCTGCACTGAGTTTATCGAAGTGCTCAGCCTGACAAATGGGTTTAATAAAACAACAGTATTAAAACTTTAACAATAACTATGGAAACAATCATTTCACTTAAAAATGTGGTAAAGCGCTTCCCTGTGGGGGATGGGTTTTTTACCGCATTGCAGAACATCAACCTTGAGTTTAAAAAAGGTGAGTTTGCGGGACTAGTTGGGCCAAGCGGTTCCGGTAAAACAACGCTGTTAAATATTATTGGGTCGCTGGACTCTCCAACCGGAGGTGAAGCAATGGTTATAGGTAAGGATGTTGCTAAACTTAAACACCAACAATCGGCAGACTTAAGAAACCACCATGTGGGCTTCATCTTTCAGGAGTATCATCTTTTGCCTGTTTATACGGTGTATGAAAATGTGGAGTTTGCCCTCCTTCTCCAACACATTGATGCCGCACAAAGAAAAAAAGCAGTAATGGAAGCTCTGGAATGGGTGGGCCTCACTCATAAAAAAGACAGTAAGCCCGATAAGTTGTCTGGTGGAGAAAGCCAGCGTGTGGCAGTGGCCAGGGCTATCGTTAAGCGCCCCGCCATTCTTTTAGCTGATGAGCCTTCTGCCAACCTTGATGCTGAAAATGCCCATAACATTATGCGAATGATGAAAAAACTAAACGAAGAACTGGATACCACTTTCATCTTTTCTACACATGATGAAAAAGTAATGCAATACCTGGACAGGATTGTTCACCTTAAAGACGGGCAGGTAGAAAGAGATGAGCAACGTCAGCCAACCTTGTAGTTTTGAGTGTTGAGTAAATAACTAAATCTTAATAAAATGGAAGATAAAAAGTATCTGATTGAAGAAAGAACCTTTGATTTCGCTTTGCAAATTATAGCGCTGTACCAAAAATTGATTGACCAGAAGGAATACGTGCTTTCGAAGCAGTTGCTAAAAGCAGGTACCAGCATTGGAGCAAACGTAGCTGAAGCTGGAGCGGCTCAATCAAAGCGAGACTTCATAGCCAAGATGGCCATTTCGAGTAAAGAAGCGCGTGAAACTAAATATTGGCTTCGCCTCTATGAAAAGAGTGATTTGGTAGATATTGATATGACTAAGGAGCTTAAAGAGATTCAAAATATCATAAACATTATTACCAAAATTGTAAAAACCTCGCAGGGGAATCTTTGATTTTAAGTGATGAGTGATGAGTGTTGAGTGTTTAGTGTTGAGTGAACTTAAACTTAAACTCTCATCAGTATGTATAACTCAAAACTCATCACTAAACCCTTAAAACTATGTCCTTATGTTAATCTTCAAACTTGCTTTAAAAAACCTGCTGGCGGCCGGGCTTCGCACCTGGCTCAGTGTGAGTGTGATGGCCTTTGCCTACATCCTCATCATATTTTACAATGGGATGTTGGATGGTTGGAACGATCAGGCCAAAACCGACTCTATTGCGTGGGAGTTTGGACAAGGCCAACTTTGGCAAAAG
>CAXBJE010000094.1:0-9438 GCA_963975525.1 uncultured Owenweeksia sp.
TTATGGCGAATCAGCCAACCAAATTGAAATGCTGAATGGTGACTACTTACATGACCTAAATTACCTTGGGCAGGGGATGACCATTGCTGTTTTAGATGGAGGATTTAGTGGCGCAAATGCGATTTCGGGCTTAGATTCCTTGAGGATGAACGGTCGCCTGCTCGGTACTTACAATTTTGTGGATAACGATACTAATGTGTTTACCGTGGGCAATCATGGTACCGATGTATTGAGCATAATGGCTGGTTATGTGGATAGTGCCTTTGTTGGCACTGCCATCAGAGCTAATTACTGGCTGTTGAAATCAGAAAATCAAGCGGCAGAAACTCCCTCGGAAATGGACAACTGGTTGGCTGCTGCCGAATTTGCAGACAGTGTTGGAGCAGATATTATTACGTCCTCTTTAGGCTACAACACCTTTGATGGTGGCATTGGCGATCTTTCATATTCTGATATGGATGGAAATACAGCCTTGGTAACCCGTGCGGCAGACATGGCAGCTAAAAAGGGAATTCTGGTAATAACCAGTGCCGGAAACGAAGGCAACTCTGCCTGGAAATATATAATTGCACCAGCCGATGGCGATAGTGTTTTAACTATTGGCGGAGTGGATGAGTTTAGAAACTATGCCTCATTCGCCAGCCAGGGCCCAACCGCAGATGGACGTATAAAGCCAACGGTTTCGGCAAGAGCCGCGGGTACAGCCTATGTGAGTACCGTGGTGAGAAGAGGAAACGGAACCAGTTTTTCCTGTCCGGTGATTTCAGGCTTGGCCGCCTGCCTGTGGCAACAGTATCCCACTAAAACCAATATGGAGATTTATGAAGCCATCCGTACAACGGCAAGTCAGCCCAATAATCCAAATAATGAAATAGGTTTTGGCATTGCCAACTTTGCGGCAGCCTCATGGACAATATCAAACCCTGAGCAGGACTTAAATGAATTCAAGATTGAGGTTTATCCAAATCCGGTTAGTGAAAAGATTAACATCAACCTGAATGGAGTAGCAGGAAGTGAGGCCGTTTCATTAAAATTGTTTGATGTTATTGGTAATGAAATCAATTCATTGGATTTTGGTAGAGTTGACAATTCAGAAATTGAAATGGAGGCACCACAGCAAAGTGGCACCTATCTCATGAGTATTCGTATTGGAGATAAAGTCTATCTCCGCAAAATCATAAAGTAGTATGGAAAACCGCATTTGCGGCCTGTTCGGTATTGAGTATCCCATCATTCAGGCAGGTATGATTTGGTGTAGTGGCTGGGAGTTGGCTTCGGCCGTGAGCAATGCCGGTGGCCTTGGTATTATTGGTTCGGGTAGTATGTACCCTGATGTTTTAAGAACGCACATCCAAAAATGTAAAGCAGCTACTGATAAACCCTTTGCGGTAAATGTTCCAATGCTTTATCCGTCCATTGAAGATCACATCCAAATAATTATTGAAGAGAAAGTACCTATTGTATTTACCTCTGCCGGAAATCCTAAAACCTGGACAGCCCACTTAAAGTCACACGGAATTACAGTGGTACATGTGGTGAGCAGCGTAAAGTTTGCACAGAAGGCAGAAGAAGCCGGAGTAGATGCTGTGGTAGCCGAAGGTTTTGAAGCTGGTGGACATAATGGTCGGGATGAGACCACTACTTTTTGTTTGATCCCCATGGTAAAAGAAGCGATTCGTATTCCGCTTATTGCTGCTGGTGGTATTGCCACTGGCCGCCAAATGTTGGCCGCGCAGATTTTAGGAGCCGATGCGGTACAAATAGGTTCTCGCTTTGTAGCTAGTGAAGAAAGTAGCGCCCACATCAATTTTAAAAATGAAGTGGTAAAAGCAGGAGAGGGTGCAACCCAGCTTACGCTAAAAGAATTGGCCCCTGTTCGCTTAATGCGAAATAAATTTCATGGTGATATTGTGAATGCCTATGCTAACCATGCAACGGTAGAAGATTTGAAAAACCTTTTGGGCCGTGCTCGCGCAAAGCGCGGAATGTTTGAGGGAGACCTTGAAGAAGGCGAATTGGAGATTGGTCAAATAAGCGGATTGATATCAGATATAAAGCCCGCAAAGCAGATACTAGAGGAAATTTGGGCTGAATGCGTTGCCGTAAAGGCTTCCATAAAATAAAGACAGGCGCCCTTTACTAATTCTCAAAGTTTCAAATTTAGTTTTAGGCAAACCTCTCAAATTAAACGGCATCTTCTGTCGAATTTGTAATCTAAAAATTACACACTAATTAAATCTTTATAGGCCCTGTATAGCGCGATAGTTTTACTCAAAACAAAAACACCGCGCAATGAAGTCCTTATTAAAGTCCCTTTTCGTTCTCTTATTAATCACGCAAACATTTTCCGCTAAAGCTAGTCACGCCTTAGGTGGAGAAATATACTGGGAGTGTGACCCTGCCAATACTGGCAAATACATTTTCTATTTACAAGTACTCCGCGATTGTGGAGGTACAGTAACCGGTTGTTACCAAAATGGCCCCACTACGATTGATGGCCCATTTGGAGCTATCCAAATGCCCAATAAACTTATACACGCTCAAGACATCAGCCCGGATTGTAGAAATAGTACTATTAGTTGTAACGCCACAACCCAAACAGGGAAAGGGGCCGTTGAACTTCATCTCTGGAAAAGTAATCCGATAACATTAAATGGAATTCCCCCGGCAAATACAGGCTGGTCATTTACATGGACTTGTAATGCGCGTCCTGGTACTTTAGTTAATGGTGGAGCCAATCAAACATATGTTTTAAGGGCCAAAATGTATCCATTTACCCCAGTTGGAAAAAACCCTCCGGTCGCTAATAATACCAATCCGTGTTTTGATAGTAGCCCACGGTTTTTAGAAAGCCCCGCAATTACTATTTGCGAAGGGCCTTTTACCTATAACCACCTTGCGGCTGATAAGGACTTGGATAGCTTGTATTTTAAATGGGCAGATCCCTGGAGCGCAGTGGGACAGTCCATAAACTGGAACACTGGTTTTTCATCCACCAGCCCTTTTCCTAGTCCACAATCTAATCCGGCCAATGGTCCCTTGGTTTTAGATGGTAGAACAGGGGAGGTGTCCATGAACATTCAATCTGCCAATACCGGCTCTTACGCCAGTTGCTTTGCTGTAGAGGCCTGGCGTTGCGGCCAAATAGCGCCTGGGGTTGTTGGCCCTGTGCTTATCGCTGAGGTTTATAGGGATATTGCCATTATTTTACGAAATGACTGTGATCCGGTATTTGGAGGTGCTCCAAACAATCCTCCTCAATTTAATGTGGATACCCAAGTTTATAAAAACATAAAAAAGGTGGGTAACTCATACACCACCAAAGTTTACCCCGGTGATACGGTGAGGTTTCAGTTCAGTGCAGCTGATCAGGATTTTTACCTGGGCCAATTCCAAAATATCACGTTTACAGCAGCAGGTTTACAGGTTTCAAAACCATTAGCTTCAGGCACGGGCTGCATAGGGCCGGCACCTTGTGCCAAATTTACCCCTGTGCCACCACAAGTGGGCTACGTAAAAACACTTAAAAACGAACAGGAGTTCTTTTGGGTGCCCGACTGTCAACACCTTGGTGTGGCTGGTAATTTCTGTAATCCCATCAATAAGTTTAGTTTTTCATTAAGGATGCAGGATGACGGTTGCCCGGCACCCGAAATCTCTTTGGTAACCTTTACAGTGGAGGTTGTGCCAGGTGATCCAACGCCACCACCATTAAAATGCCTCAGCTATATTGATCCTTCCGGAGGCATCCGTGTGGAATGGGATTCTATACCGTTGGATAGCGGATTGAACTTTAACTACTATAAGATAATGGGCTCAAACAACATTAATGGCCCTTATGATACCCTGTATTATATCACAGATCGTGACTCGTTAAGTGTAATAGTTAATGGAGGCTTGGGTTATGAGCATTTTTACATCCAGCAAAGTACTGGTAAGTGCGATTTTCTTTCCACGGCTTCAGATACTTTGAGTCTGATGCGTCTTAACCTTACAGCCACACCTCCGGGTAGTGCAGAATATGCCAGCCTTGTTTGGACACCACTTCACAAACCTTTGGCACCATCAACAAAAGGTTATGAAATTTGGTCAGAAGCCCCATTGGGTAGCGGCAACTGGAAGTTTGTGGATAGAACCGACACCTTAACTTATACGGATACGGTAAGCGTTTGTAATGCTTTAGTAAACTATCAAATAAGAGTAACGGATACGATTACTGGCTGCCAAAGCATGAGTACTCTAGATAGCGCCCGCTTTTCTGATAAAACCAATAAAGATAAAATGGTGCTTGATAGTGTAAGCGTAAATGCAGCCGGCAATGCCATTATTAGTTGGGATACTACCAAATATGCGGATGTGGTAAACTACTACCTATACTTTAATGACCCTAAGCTGGGCTGGATAGTGGTAGATACTATACCAGTAGGCACGGCCATGCCACATGAGTGGGCAGGTAGTAAAGCCGATACCCGCAGTGAGCAGTTTAAAGTAACATCTGTAGATAGTTGTGGCAATCAAAGTGATGATCAGATTGTGAAACCGCACGCCACTATATTTCTCAGAAATTACCTGAATAAATGTGAAGCCTATTCCCGCATTAGCTGGAATACTTATGAGGGCTTTGGTAAAGATGCCGTTGTTGGATATAAACTTTTGTTACAAACAAATAGCGGACCTTGGGTTGAGCTTTTTACTGCAGGACCACAGGATACTTCCTATTTGCAGCGTAACCTCGATAATGGCAGTACTTATTGTTACCGGGTTCAGGCTGTAGATACCACTGGTAGAACATCTACCTCTAATGAGCTTTGTATTGATGCAGAAGTACCACGTAAATCTAAAGTGCTGTATTTAGCTCAGGTTACAAATGATTTGGATAGGGATGCCGTGAAGATTCATGCATTTATTGATAGCAAGGCCGATGTGTTGGAATTTAATCTGGAAAGAGCACCGAGTGAACTGGGGCCATTTAGAACCATTGGAACCATTGAAAAACCCGGAGCAGGGATAACAACCATTTCCTTTAATGATTACGATGCGGATTCTGATAAGCGTCACTATTACTACAGAATGTCCGCCACCGATAGCTGTGGTGGTAGAGATACCGTAAGCAACCTTTCCAGGAATATACTAATGCACGCCACGCCACGTCCAAACCTTACTAACTTAATTACCTGGAATCCTTATAGTACTTGGGGTGGGGTAGTGGATAGATATGAAATTTACCGTAAAGGTGAAAATGACGGAATGTTTAAACTGGCCGGCACAACTGCAGGTAATGACACCACCTTTGTAGATGATAAACCTTTGGAAGCTTCTGTTACTACGTACAGGCCATAGAAAGCGGTAACCCCCTGGGTTATGCACAGGATAATGGGCAGCCATTTTTTAGCAGGTCAAATAACCGTTGTATCAATCAAGGAGCAAAAGTGTTTATGGCTACTGCTTTTAGGCCTGGAAGTGATGTGCTCCAAAATCAAACGTATGGCCCATCCATGAGGTTTAATGAGGTTAGTGAGTATCACTTCTATATAATGAACCGCTGGGGAGTGAAGGTATTTGAAACTTTTGATCCTTCGGTTAAGTGGGATGGAACCTATAATGGAGCTGATGCTCAACAAGGGGTTTACATCTACTTTTTAAAGTACTCAACCCTAGGTGGTGTTCCTGATGAAGGGCGTGGTGATTTTACACTGATTCGTTAAAAAATTACGGTTGTTTAGCATTATACCTCTTATGATTGGCAACAGTCATATGAGGTTTTTTTGTTGGATCAAAACCGATAATCGTGTATGATAGGAAATTTGATTTTTCATAAACTAAGTAGTAAGGTTCTTATAGTATTCATTATTGAGCAATAAGTAACTTATCCTCATTGGCACTTTTTAATTCGGTGCCCTGTAATTAGATTTAGCCAAAATTAATTAGGAATGAAAAGATTAATCCAAATCTCACTTTTAGCCGCTTTCGTTTTTATGGGAGCCAAAGATGCTAAGGCATCTCACCTTTTAGGAGGTGAAATCACTTGGGAGTGTATTCAAACCGGAACCAACAAAGGAAAGTTCATATTCACTTTGGTTCTATATAAGGAGTGTGCTAACGGTACAGCCGGCCTGGGAGGTACAGAAAGTATTGTAGGGCCTAACGGTAATATACCCTGTACACGTATTAGTCAAACTGACATTTCGCCATCATGCTCAGGCGGTAGTGGTATTTTCTGTGGTATGACCACGGGTATACCCACTGGTTCACCATCAGGAAACGGAGCCGTTGAAAGACATTTTTATAGATCTGCACCTGTAAACTTGTTTGGAACTCCGCCTCCTGGAGGTTGGGAGTTTTACTGGACGAGTTGTTGTCGCCCGGGTGGTGTGGTAAATACTTTTACCGGAGGATATTATCTAAGAGCAAAAATGTATCCCTACACCCCAGTAGGAGGAACAGTAAAGAATGTAAATCAGTGTTATGACAGCAGCCCCTACTTTAGCGAAACTGGGGCTATTACTATTTGTGAAGGACCATTTACGTACAACCACCTTGCTTCTGATAAAGATTTGGATTCTTTGTATGTGAGATTTGCAGATCCTCT
The DNA here is from genome assembly GCA_963975525.1 of uncultured Owenweeksia sp. Classification (GTDB taxonomy): domain Bacteria; phylum Bacteroidota; class Bacteroidia; order Flavobacteriales; family Schleiferiaceae; genus Owenweeksia. Next base: position 6,590 of record CAXBJE010000094.1, read on the forward strand.
TGCTTCAGCAGGTTCACCAGTGGCATGGAATGCCGGATACTCTTCTGCTTCTCCTTATCCAAGTACCTTAACAAATGCAGCTAATGGACCGGTAACTCTTAATGGACAAACCGGAGAGGTTGGTATGAACATCCAAAACGGTGTAAAAGGAACTTATGCCAGCTGTTATGCTATTGAGGCCTGGAAATGCGGACAGGGGCCAAATGGTCCACAACCAATTTTGGTGGCCGAAGTTTTTCGAGATGTGGGAATTGTATTTCAGGCAAATTGCTACAACCCTACGGCAACTCCTCCTGCGCCATATAATAATGAACCTGTGGTGAACATAGACACTACTGTTTATACAAATATTAGGAAGCTTGGTGCTAAAAATTATTCTACAACCGTATATCCGGGAGACACTATTGACTTTAGGCTGATTGCTACTGATAATGACTTTAACTTCCCGAATAATAGGTTTCAATATATTTATTTTGATGCTAAAGGACTTCAGGCGGCCAGCCCCTTAACGGGAACCACCGGATGCGATGGACCAACCCCTTGTGCTTCATTTACACCTATTAATTCTACCCCACCGGTAAGTCTAAAAAATGAGCAGGCCTTTTTCTGGGTGCCGGATTGCCAGCATCTTAATGTAGATGGTAACTTCTGTAGTCCCTTTAACACTTTTACCTTCTCCTTGCGTATGCAGGATGACGGTTGCCCGGCACCCCGGGTTGCTCTTACCACTTTTGTGGTGAAGGTACTGGCAGGAGACCCCACTCCACCCTACCTTAACTGTTTAAGCTACACGCGCCCCAATGGCGATATCCGCCTGGAGTGGAACCGGGCACCGCAGGACAGTGGCCTGGCCTTTAACTACTATATGCTGTTAGGTGCCCAAACCAAAACAGGTACCTATGATACCCTACAGTATATTACAGATATAGATTCACTGAGCACCGTTGTAAACGCAGGTTTAGGGTATGAGCATTTTTACATGATAAAGAGTACAGGAAAGTGCGACTTTTTATCGGGCCCATCAGATACTTTGAGCCTTATGAAGCTGAGCCTTACAGCTACCCCTCCGGGTAGTGCAGAGGTGGCCAACCTAAGCTGGAATGCCCTACGCAGCCCGCTGCCCTATACCACCACGGGTTTATATGAAATTTGGACAGAAGCCCCTGCCGGGAGTAACAACTGGTCTCAGGTGGGTTCAACCACAGGCCTTACCTATAAGGATACAGTAACGGTATGTAACGCAGTGGTAAACTACCAAATCCGGGTAACAGATACCACGCGCAACTGCCAGAGCATGTCCACATTAGACAGTGCCCGTTTTTCAGACAAAACAAACAACGATGCCATAGTGCTTGACAGCGTGAGTGTAAATGCCGCAGGCAATGCCATCATCAGCTGGAAGCCTACCAAGTATGCTGATGTGGTAAACTACTACCTGTACTTTAATGACCCCAAGCTGGGCTGGATAGTGGTAGATACCGTACCGGCAGGAACCCCAATGCCGCATGAGTGGCCGGGAAGTAAGGCAGATACCCGTAGTGAGCAGTTTAAAGTTACATCGGTAGATAGTTGTGGCAATCAAAGCGATGATAAGATAGTGAAGCCCCATGCCACTATATTTTTAAGAAATTACCTGAATAAGTGTGAGGCATACTCACGCATAAGCTGGAATACCTATGAAGGCTTTGGTAAAGATGCCATAAGCGGTTACAAACTATTGGTGCAAACCAACGGAGGCCCATGGAGCCAGCTGTATGTGGCAGGTCCGCAGGATACCTCATACCTGCAGCGTAATTTGGTAAACGGAACGGTGTATTGCTACCGGGTACAGGCAGTAGATACCACAGGGCGAACCTCCACCTCCAATGAACTTTGCATTAATGCAGAGGTACCACGAAAATCGCAGATACTGTACCTGGCACAGGTAACCAACGATGCAGACCGTGGCAGCATAAAACTAAACACCTTTATAGATGCCCAGGCCGATGTGCTTGAGTTTATAATAGAGCGGGCACCAGATGAACTGGGGCCATACCGAACTATAGCCACCGTTGCAAAACCAGGGGGCGGAGCCACCACCGTTACCTTTAGTGACTATGGTGCCATGCCCGACAGCAGACATTACTACTACCGCTTATCAGCTACCGATAGTTGTGGAGGCCGAGATACTGTAAGTAACCTGGCGCGTAACATACTGCTGCAGGTAACCCCACGCCCCAACCTTACCAACCTTGTAACCTGGAACCCCTACACCACCTGGGCAGGCAAGGTAGCCAGGTATGATATTTACCGTAAGGGAGCCGAAGAAGTTACCTTTAAACTGGCAGGAACCACCGCAGGCAACGACACTACTTTTGTGGATGACATCAGCGATTACAGGGAAACCCCCGGAAACTTTTGCTACTATGTACTGGCCGTAGAAGGTACCGATGGTACGCCACCATTCTTTACACAGGATAATGGACAGCCCTTCTTCAGCCGCTCCAATGAGCGTTGCATCAATCAAAAGGCAAGGATATACATCCCAACGGCCTTCCGTCCGGGTAGTGATATATTAGAGAACAGGTTCTTTGGTCCATCCATGAAGTTTAATGAAGTGAGTGAATACCACTTTTATGTGATGAACCGCTGGGGAGTGAAGGTATTTGAAACCTTTGACCCCACCCAAAAATGGGATGGAACATACAACGGAGCAGATGCCCAGCAGGGTGTTTACATCTACTTCTTAAAGTACTCCACCCCGGGCGGTATACCACAGGAGGAGAGAGGAGACTTTACCCTGATCCGATAAACCTGATCACCAACTTTTCAAAGGCCCTTCCATTAAATTATGGAGGGGCTTTTTTGAT
>CAXBJE010000095.1:0-9411 GCA_963975525.1 uncultured Owenweeksia sp.
AAGATGTTATCTAAAATATTATCAATATCACTTCACAATCGCTTGATGGTTTTGCTTTCAGCTATAATGTTGAGTATGGCCGGGCTTTACACAGCCCGAACAATGAACGTGGACGTTTTTCCAGACCTTACTGCTCCTACCGTTACAATACTTACAGAAGCCCACGGTTTGGAATCTGAAGAAGTAGAAAAATTGGTGACCTACCAGTTGGAAACCGCTATGAACGGTTCGCCAAATGTGCGGAGGATTCGATCCTCCTCTGCCGCAGGTATTTCTATAGTTTGGGTGGAATTTGATTGGGGTACGGACATTTACCGTGCGCGTCAGATCGTTAGTGAACGCATACCTATGGTGCGCGAAAATCTGCCTAAGGGAATAGGTGCTCCTACTATGGCTCCTATTTCTTCCATCATGGGAGAAGTAATGCTTTTGGGGGTAACCTCGGATAGCCTCAGCCCAATGGAGTTACGTACCCTTTCTGACTGGACAATTCGTCCAAGGATTAAAGCTATTGGCGGTATTGCCAATGTAGTAGTGATTGGTGGAGATTACAAGCAATTCCAAGTATTTGCTCATCCTGAAAAGTTGAAACATTTTGGCTCAAGCCTTCCTGAATTGGTAGAAAAGGTAAAGGAAGCCAATACCAATGTTTCGGGTGGATTTCTTAATCAATATGGCAATCAGTACATCGTAAAAGGAAGTGGGCGCGCCTATGCCGTGGAGGAACTGGAAGAGGCCGTAGTAAAACAGGTAAATGGCCAGAGCATTAAAATAAAAGACGTGGCCACGGTGCAGGTTGGTGCGGCTGATAAAATTGGCGATGGCTCGCTTAATGCCTCGCCCGCTGTAATACTTACTATCAGCAAGCAGCCGGATGTAAACACGCTTGAACTAACTGAAAGTTTGGATGAAGCCATTGCAGGACTGGAGCAATCCCTACCGCCCACTGTAAAGTTGAAAAGCCACATTTTCAGGCAAGCCGATTTTATCCAATCTTCCATCAGCAACCTCAATCAGACGTTGCTTGAAGGTGCATTTTTTGTGGTCATCGTACTGTTTATCTTTTTGATGAACTGGCGCACCACGCTTATTTCATTGTTGGCTATTCCTATTTCCTTGCTGGTTTCCATTATTGTACTCAAGCTATTGGGTTACACCATCAATACGATGAGTTTGGGTGGAATGGCTATTGCGATTGGAGCCTTGGTGGATGACGCTATTATTGACGTAGAAAATGTGTACAAGCGCTTGCGCGAAAACGTGCGTAAACCGGCAAGTGAGCGACTATCTGTTCTAACGGTAGTGCGTGACGCCTCAGTAGAAATAAGGAGTTCGATCATTGTGGCCACCCTTATCATCATCGTGTCCTTTGTTCCACTTTTCTTTTTGGGCGGAATGGAAGGACGTCTGCTCCAGCCTCTCGGCATTGCATTTATTACATCAGTGCTTACGTCACTGATAGTAGCGGTTACCATTACTCCAGTGTTGTGTTCTTATTTATTGAAAAATGAAAAGCTACTAAGAAAACAAGCCGAAGGTACACGGGTAGAGCGCTGGTTACAAAAGCAATACTCCAAGGTTTTGAAGCGCGCCTTGCAGTTTCCAAAAACCGTGATTGGTGTTACCGTAATTGCATTTGTATTAAGTCTTGTTCTTTTTACCCAGTTGGGGCGTAGCTTTTTACCCGAGTTCAATGAAGGTTCGCTCGTGATAAGTGTGGTAGGCCCACCGGGAATGTCTTTAGAAGAGAGCAATAAAACGGGAAAGTTGGTTGAACTTCAATTGCTTGAAATGCCCGAGGTGGATGTAGTGACCAGAAGGACCGGTCGCGCAGAGCTGGATGAACACGCTCAAGGTGTGAATGCTGCGGAAATTGATGTGCCGTTTACTTTGGATAATAAATCAAAAGAGGAATTTTTTGAGGAGGTACGCAAAAAGTTGAGCATAGTTCCGGGAGTGAATATTACTCTAGGTCAACCTATCGCTCATAGGATTGATCACATGCTTTCGGGCACACGTGCCAACATTGACATCAAAATTTTTGGACCAGACTTACAACGGTTGTATGAAATGGGTAAGAGTATTGAAAAGACAATCAAACCTATCAATGGGCTGGCGGATGTAGCAGTAGCTCAGCAAATCGAAGTCCCTCAAATACGGATTAAGCCCAAACGGCAAATTTTGGCGGCTTACGGAATGACTGTTGGCGATTTGATGGAGCAGGTTGATATTGCCTTTGCAGGCGAAGAGGCTGGTGAGATTTACGAAGGACAAAAGTATTTTGAGTTGGTAGTACGCTATCAACCGGATTTCCGAAACAAAATGGAAAGTATAAAAACCAGTCTGATTAGTTTGCCCAATGGAGGGCAAACCAGTTTAGACCAGCTTGCTACGGTGGCATCTGTGAGTAGCCCCAACTCCATAAGTCGAGAAGATGTACAACGAAAAATTGTTGTGGCCGCAAATGTTCAAGGCCGGGATTTGCGTGGTGCCGTGGAGGAAATTCAAGAAACTATCGCTAATTCCGTTGAAACCCCGCAAGGATATAGAATAGAATACGGTGGGCAGTTTGAGAGTGAATCTAAAGCTTCAAGGCTGTTGTTGCTTACAGCCGGTATTGCCATTCTGATTATCCTTTTACTGCTCTATTTCGAATTCAAAGATTTGAAACTTGCCTTTGTGGTACTTATCAATTTACCACTAGCTCTTATAGGCGGTATTCTGATTGTCTACTTTACCTCAGGTATTGTAAGCATAGCGGCCACTATTGGTTTTATCAGCCTTTTCGGAATAGCAACCCGAAACGGAATTTTACTCGTATCTCGATACGAAGATCTTCGCAAAGAAGGTATTGAAGGTTTAACGCTTTTAACCAAAGGTGCTCTGGATAGGCTTAATCCCATATTGATGACGGCATTTACTACCGGCTTGGCTTTAATTCCATTGGCCTTGAAAGGTGGCGAAGCAGGAAGCGAAATTCAAAGCCCGATGGCGGTGGTAATCCTTGGAGGCTTACTTTCTGCTACTGTGCTGAATTTGGTGGTGATACCTTGCGTATATCAGTTGGCGATTAAAGAAAAGTAAGCAATAGACTTTGTAGCAAATGCGGGTTACTTGCCTGCATTTGCTTTTAATTTTCACAGTCTTATTGGATCTAGTTTGGAACAGGAAAAGAAATCGACCAGATTTTCCGCCAAGGGCGGAAATTCTACACTTCTACATTTAGTGGCAACAACTTTGGTTTTGCTGTATAGATGGGCATTTCTCCGAACCATAACTGCAATAAACACAACAGTCGCCTTCTTTTGGTTTTAGTAGGGTTTTGCAATTTTCGCACTCATAAAAAAACTGACACGCGTTTGTTGGCATTTCCTCTTCTTTTTTATGGCCGCAGGTTGGACAGGTGATTTCAGACGTTAATTTTACTTCCATTTTGTTAAATTCTTTTGAGTTAAACCATACTCGACATGTCCGAAGCAAAAGTAGGGTAAGAGAAAACCATACTTTTTATCTGACTGGCTTTCAGATCAGCGTTTATCGCCATGGCAAACAGATTTATTGTTTCATCCGCTTGAGGTCCTATTAAATGCGCGCCTAAAATTTGATTGGTTTCCTTATCAATCAAAGTTTTAAAGGCATACTCCTTTTCATTTAATCTTTTTGCATTAAACCAATTGGGCACCGCCTTATAATTGACGTTATATTTCAGGTTTTCACTTTTTGCTGCCGCCTCAGTTATTCCAACAGAAGCCATTGTTGGTAAAGTAAACACAACTGTTGGAATTGCTTTGTGCTCAAGCACTTTGTTGTTCCCGTTTATTAGATTAGAAGCTAAAATGTGTCCCTCCATAACAGCTACAGGGGTTAATGGCAATCCTTTGGTGTTTGCCGTATCTCCAGCAGCATAAATTCGTTTATTAGAAACGCTTTGGAGGTATTCATTCACCTCAACACCCTTCTTACTAAAATTAATCTTAGCCTTTTCGAGGTTTAAATCAAAGATTGCGGGCAACCTACCCGCTGAATTGAAAACGGCCGATGCTGAAAATTTCGTTTTATTTTTATTCTCCACTCCAATTACCTCAAACCCATCCCCATGTCGATTGATGATCTTTTTAACTTCTGTGTTAAGTACTATTTTAATTCCCAATTCTTCGGTTGCTCGTACCAAATGCTTTACCATATCCTTATCAAAGTTTTCGAGTGGAGAAGCCCCTCTATGTACAATGGTTACTTCCGCTCCACATCTAGCGGCAATATGAGCAAACTCAAATGCTATATATCCACCCCCAATAAACAATAAAGACTTTGGCAGTTCATCAAGTTTGAGAAAATCAGTACTGGTCAATGCGTGTTCTTGACCTGGTATATCGAGTGGTCTGGGCTTGGCTCCAGTAGCAATGACAATTTTTTCAGCCTCCACAATGGTGTTTCCTATTTTTAGTTGATTTTCATTTATGAATGTTGCTGGTAAATGAAATGTAGTAATACCATTTTTCTTGTATCCTCTCTCAATCATAGTTGGGATTGGTTCAGTAAACGTATTTTTAAATGCCATTAAATCACGCCAATTGATTGAAGAACTCTGCTCCACTCCCCTTCCTTGCAACCTTTTAGCGAAGTCCACAGCTTCCGTTGCTCCAATCAAGACCTTTTTAGGGTCGCACCCCCTTAAAGCACAAGTGCCGCCATAGGGTAGTTCATCTGTGATTCCGACCGACAAGCCCTTGGAAGCACATTTGTTTGCAACTGTCATTCCCGCCATGCCCGACCCGATGATAAATACGTCAAATGTTTTCATTTTGTTATTTGTTTCATTCCGGTTACAGTATAACCAGTGGAATTGATGGCGGCTTCAATTTCTTCAATACTTGTCTTAGATTGATCAAATTCAACTATGGCACTTTCGCTTTTGTAAGAAGCCAAGGTTTTTACAATTCCATCAAGTTTGCCCACTTCATGATTTACGTGCTCTTCGCACCCCGTGCAGGTCATTCCGTTAATTTTAAACTCAACGGTATGGATATCCGATTTGTCCACTATAATTACCTGCTTTGTTTGTTTGGGATAAAAAATATCCGCATACATAGGTAAGGCGAGCATTAATGCTGAAAATACAGTCACAATACCCAAAAAAGTTTTTGTTTGCATAAAAGGTTTCTTTTCATCAACCTCACATTCGCAATCAATTTCTTGCTTAGGCTTTAATTTTTGATACCAAGCAAAACCCAACACCACAATAGTAAAGCCTATTAAATAAGGTCTAAGTGGTTCGAGCCAAGAAAAACTAGAGGCAATTCCGCTGGTTCCAGCCACTAATGCCAGCACGGGTGTAATGCAACACAACGAAGCTGCAATGGCAGTTAAGACTCCTGTTCCAATAAGTTTTTCGTCTGTTTTCATGCTGTTTCTATTATTTGATTTGCATCCAGAATTTTAAAGAAAGGGTTCAAAAGCTTTTCGTATTCTGGTGTTAAGGAATAAAATATGGTTTGGGCTTCTCGCTCCGTCTCAATGAGTTTTCTGTCCTTCAATTTTCGTAGGTGCTGGGAAATGGCGGAAACATTCATTCCAAGTATATCACTCAAGTCACAAACACATAGCTGCTTTTCTTCATAAAGAAGATAAAGAATCTTTAGCCTGATATTATTTCCCACTAAAGACAGTCCATTTGATAGATAGTCGAATGTTCCGTTGCATTCCGAAACCCTTTGCTGGCAGCGGCTTATCTGTTCAATATCCGCTTTTTGCCTGATACAAGTATTATTATCCATAGCTCAAAGATAATTTATTTGTTTATTTAAGCAAATGCTTAAATACAAAATAGTATAGTTTGAATATAACCGAAAAGTGGTGAAGCTGGAAGCGAAATTCAAAGCCCCATGGCGGTAGTGATCCTTGGAGGACTACTTTCCACTACTATTCTGAATCTGGTGGTAATACCTTGCGTATATCAGTTGGTAGTGAAGTAAAAGATAAATTTTATTGTAAATGCGGGAAAGCTCCCGCATTTACTTTGCTACTTTCAAAATCCTTACTGCTCCTCGCATTACAAAGGCGAAAACAATGCCTCCAATCGCCAGGTCAGGCCACGTACTTTCCAGAAAATAAACCAGTACACCAGCCAGTATTACCCCTCCATTGACGATGATGTCATTGGAAGTAAAAATAGCACTGGCCTGCATGTGGGCCTCTTTGCTTTTTGCCTTGTTAATCAGCCATAGCGAGACCAAGTTACCCGTTAAAGCCAGCAGGGAAACGATAATCATCCACTGGAAAAGGGGTGTTTCGCTTTGGGTGAAAAACCTGCGTAATACTTCCGAAAAGCCAAGCAGTGCCAGCCCCATCTGAAAATAACCACTGATCTTTGCTACTTTTTTCTTACGGGAAATAGCTGCTCCCACAGCAAATAGGCTCAGGGCATAAACAATAGAATCAGCCAGCATATCCAACGAGTCGGCTATCAGTCCCATGGACCTGGATATCCATCCGGTGGTCATTTCGGCTACAAAAAATCCAAAATTGATGCCTAGCACCCACCAAAGTATTTTCTTGTGCTTGGTCTCGTCTTCGGCAATGGGCATTTCTGCCTCAGAAGTACCTTGGAGTTGATCATTGAGTTTTAGTTCACTGATGGCTTTTTGTATAGGCTGTACTTCATCCTGATGGAAAACTTCCAGCTTGCGTGCCGGAATGTCAAACTCCATGTGCTTTACCTGGCTGAGAGGTTCCAGCTTCATGCGGATCATTTGCTCCTCCGAGGGGCAGTCCATCTTGATTATTTTGAATGTGCTTTTATTCAACGTTAACAATATAGTTTCAGATTATTCATTTTCATTTTTTATAGGGCAGGTCATTTGATGAAAGAAATCTTTGGGAAAATTTTCATCAGTACCAAAGCACAAGATGATGCCGGATGTTTTTGGCGACTACAGAAGTTAATATTAGTTTAGGCTATTATTCATTCAGATTTCGTGTTTCTTCCTCAAGCAAACCTTCAAACTTAGGCACAGGCCTGTTTTTCTTTTCTTCTTCTGTTTCCACCACACCATTTTTTCTTATGTCGTTGATCAACCATTGCATTTCCATGATTTCCCTCCGTTGGGCTTTGATAATTTCATCAGCAAGTTTCCTTACCCGCACATCCTTAATCTGAGCACGCTCACTTGTAAGAATAGCTATAGAATGATGCGGAATCATACCTTCCATGTAGTCAACATCTGTGACGGTAACCTGACTCCTCACCAGCCCAATACCACCGGCAATGAGCAAAACACCCAACGTAATAATCGCGATATTGACACTACGCTTCTTGTACATATTAAGCATAAACAATAGCATGATGACAATCATGGATCCAGCCATAATCAGCGTCATAAAAAGTCTTGTTTCACTAAACCAAAAATGGTCAATAATTTGATAAGAGTTGGTGTACATCAAGAAGTACATTGCTACCATAGCGGTTGCAATCATTGCAAAAAATTTAGCGTAATTGCTTCCTTGTCTGTGTTTGTTTTGCATCTTAATTTATTTTGATTAGGTTATTAATTTATTCACTTACTTTGATTTTGTGCTCACTTTTTATAAGCCAGCAATCTCAGGGCGTTGAAGACTACAACCAATGTAGAGCCTTCATGTATCAGTACCGCAATACCGATATTGGCCAGACCAAAAATGGTTGAAGGAATGAGCAAGGCCACTATTCCCAGACTAACCCAGAGATTTTGCTTGATAATGCCTTTGGCCTTTCTACTTAAACCAATAGCAAAAGGTAAGGTTTCCAGCTTATCGGCCATCAGAGCAATGTCAGCTGTTTCCAGAGCCACATCACTTCCTGCCGCTCCCATGGCTATTCCTACCGTACTGTTGGCCATGGCCGGGGCATCATTCACGCCATCGCCTACCATGGCTACTTTGTCTTCTTTTTGTCTAAGCTCTTTAATGGCTTCTACCTTTTCTTCTGGTAGCAAACTGCCCCAGGCATCTGTAAGGCCTATTTCTTTAGCTACCGCATCGGCCACTTTCTGGTTGTCACCGGTGAGCATGATCATGCGTTTGATGCCGATCTTTTTCAGTTGCGCTAAGGTATTTTTCGCTTCTTCTCTTGGCGTATCCATCAAGGCGATGATCCCTATGTAATTGTCATTCTGTCGGATTAGCATGGTAGTATTGCCATCAGACTCCAAGGACTTTACTTTTTCTTCTGTTTCCTTTGATGGCTTCTTTTCATCCAGCGACTCAAACAGGTCCAGGTTGCCAATGTAGACTTTGTCACTTCCCAATGTGGCTTTGATCCCTTTCCCAAGCACTGCCTCCAGGTCTTTCGCCTCTGGTATATCAGCACCCTTCAGTCGCTCTTTCCCGTCACGCACTACGGCCTTTGCCAGTGGGTGATCACTAAGACCCTCTACTGCCACTGCTATTCTCAGTAGTTCCTCTTCTTTCACATCACCCAGGGCTACCACTTCGGTTAACTTAGGCTTACCTTCTGTTAGTGTTCCGGTCTTATCAAAAGCCAGGGCAGTAAGTACGCCTAAATCTTCCAATGGGCGGCCCCCTTTGATAAGCACCCCACTTTTGGCTGCCCGGGCTACCCCACTTAGCACGGCACTTGGGGTGGCAATGGCCAAAGCGCAAGGGCTGGCCGCTACCAGTACAGCCATAGCGCGGTAAAAGCTTTCACTAAAAGTTTCGTCAATAACTAAAAAAGCGAAATGGAGCAACACCACCAATACCAATACAGCAGGCACAAAATACTTCTCAAATTTGTCGGTGAGCCGCTGTGTAGGCGATTTCTGGGTCTGGGCTTCATTGACCAGTTTCACAAGGCGGGAGAGCGTAGAGTCCTTCGCTACTTTTATCACTTTGATTTCCAGTGTATTGTTACCATTGATTGTACCGGAAAAAGCGCGGTTCTCGTCTTTGATGTCTTTTTCCTGTGACCAGTCTTTATTGGGATCATCCACAGGTTGTTTATCCACGGGCACACTTTCCCCGGTAATAGGTGCTTGATTTACACTACTCCGACCATCTACTACCACACCATCAGCAGAAATTTTGCTATTAGGCTTCACTACGATGATGTCTCCAATGCTCAGTTCTTCAATACCTACTTCTTTTGTTTTTCCATTTCTCTTGAGCAAGGCGGTTTTAGGGGCCAGTTCAGCCAAAGCGGCAATGGATTTACGAGCCTTGTTCATGGCATAATGCTCCAGGGCATGACCCATGCTAAAGAGGAACAGTAACAGGGCACCTTCTGCCCATTCACCCAGAATAGCCGCACCGATGGCTGCTACCAGCATTAGGAAATCTATCTCAAACCCTCCTTTGGAAACGGTTTCTATGGCTTCTTTAGCCGTAAAAAAGCCTCCAAAGAAATACGCTGCGATGTAGAGCGTCAAGCTTACCCAT
>CAXBJE010000096.1:0-9400 GCA_963975525.1 uncultured Owenweeksia sp.
GGCGATTTTGCCGAAGAGATTATTAAACTTACCGGTACCGATCAGAAGGTGATTTACAAGGAATTACCTGTAGATGATCCAACTCAGCGCCAGCCAAACATTACCAAGGCCCGCGAAATATTGGGTTGGGAGCCAAAGGTAAATAGAGCCGAAGGCCTGAAAATTACCTATGACTACTTCAGGTCGTTGCCTGAAGAAGAGCTGTACAAAAAGGAACACAAAGACTTTGAAGCGTATATCCGCAAATAAATAAAAGGTAGATGGCAAAGATTCTTGTAACCGGAGGCCTTGGGTTTATCGGTTCACATACGGTGGTTGAACTTCAGCAGGCGGGTCATGAGGCTGTAATTGTTGACGACCTTAGCAATACCACCATGGATGTGCTGGAGCGCATTCCAACGATTTCGGGCATTAAGCCCATTTTTGAAAAGGTAGATCTAAAGCAAAAATCGGCTGTAAAGCAGCTTTTTGATAAGCACCCAGATTTTGATGGGGTGATACACTTTGCGGCATTTAAGGCGGTGGGTGAGTCTGTTCAAAAACCATTGGAATACTACGAGAACAACTTTGGTGGCCTTGTTCACCTTTTGCAGGAAATGCGAGATCACAATCTTGATAATATCATTTTTAGTAGTTCATGCACCGTATATGGTGAAACAAATGATTTGCCTATAACTGAGGATAGTCCTGTGGTTCCGGCCCTTTCACCTTATGGTAATACCAAGCAGGTGGGTGAGGAGATTATTAAAGATGCCATCCGAGCTCATAAGTTCAATGTAATTTCATTGAGATACTTCAACCCGATAGGAGCTCATCCAACAGCCGCCATTGGCGAATTGCCCTTAGGTGTACCTCTTAATTTGGTGCCTTATGTAACGCAAACAGCAGTAGGCGTGCGTGAGCAGCTTTCTGTATTTGGCGATGATTACGAAACCCGTGATGGTACTTGTGTTCGCGATTATATCCATGTGGTGGATGTAGCCAAAGCCCACGTTATAGCAGTGCAACGCCTGGTAGAAAAGAAGAATGAAAACAACTATGAAGTTTTCAACTTAGGTACCGGAACAGGAAGCACAGTATTGGAAGTAATAAAAGCCTTTGAAAAAGTTTCTGGCGAAAGCCTAAACTATAATATTGTGGCCCGCAGGGAAGGCGATGTAACCGCAGCTTACGCAGATACAACCAAGGCCAACACCGTATTAGGCTGGAAAGCCGAAAAAACACTTGAAGACGCCATGGCCGATGCCTGGCGCTGGGAACAGAAGATTAGAAAAACAAACTAAGTTCTCCCTTAGAGGGAACATCAACCAAAAATTACTCTACAATGTCTGACAACAAGAAAATTCTCATTACCGGAGGTGCCGGATTTATAGGCTCACACGTAGTTCGTCTTTTTGTAAATAAGTACCCCAACTATCAAATTTATAACCTTGATGCCCTTACCTATGCCGGTAATCTGGAGAACCTTAAAGACATAGAAGATAAGCCCAATTATCACTTTATAAAAGCGGATATAGTGGATGAGCAACTTATGCTCAGCCTGTTTAAAGAGCATCAGTTTGATGATGTTATTCACCTTGCAGCCGAGAGCCATGTAGATCGTTCCATTACCGATCCTTTGGCTTTTGTACGTACCAACGTAATTGGTACTGTAAACCTTCTCAATGCATTTCGCGATACCTGGAAAGGTAACTTTGAAGGGAAGCTGTTTTACCACATCAGTACCGATGAAGTGTATGGTACATTGGGAGCAACCGGTCTTTTTGAAGAAACCACACCCTACGATCCAAACTCACCCTATTCTGCAAGTAAAGCAAGCTCTGACCACTTTGTCCGCGCCTATGGCGAAACCTATGGTATGCCCTATGTGGTAACTAATTGCAGCAACAACTACGGTCAAAATCAGTTTCCTGAGAAGTTGATTCCGTTGTTTATCCACAACATAAAAAACAACAAATCTCTGCCCGTTTACGGGGATGGAAAATATACCCGTGACTGGCTATATGTGGTAGATCATGCCCGTGCTATTGATGTGGTTTTCCACGATGGTAAGCAAGGCGAGACCTATAACATTGGTGGTTTTAATGAGTGGCAAAACCTTGATTTGATTAAAGTATTGATTAAGCAAATGGACGAAAAGCTGGGTCGCCCGGCTGGTGAATCTGAAAAGCTTATCACTTACGTAAAAGACCGTCCGGGCCACGACCGCAGATATGCCATTGATGCCAATAAAATTAAAAATGAATTGGGCTGGGAACCTTCCGTAACTTTTGAAGAAGGCCTCTCTAAAACCATAGACTGGTACCTGGCCAATGAAGAATGGCTGAACAATGTAACATCTGGTGAATACCAAAAGTATTACGATGGGATGTATGCCGAGAGGTAATTATAGGTTGAATTAACGACCATAAATAAGTTTTTTAAGGCGAATAACCAGTGTGTTATTCGCCTTACTTTTTTGAATACATTTCGCACCAAATTCAAGGTCTCAATTCGCCTTCTATGAAACAACTTTTACTTTCCGTTAGCCTCATCCTTGCAGGCTACCTTACTCAGGCTCAAATTATAATTTATGTAGATAGTGCGGCAGCAGGTTTAGATAACGGCACCTCATGGGCCAATGCCTACAACGATTTGCAGGATGCTTTGGAAACCGCCCAACCCAACACCCAGATTTGGGTAGCTAAGGGGAGCTACTGGCCTACCAAAAACTGGCTGGATGTTCTTCAGGATTGGCGCTCTAACAAAAAGACTTTCAAGATGAGGCCCGGGGTACGTGTACTTGGAGGTTTTAATGGTACAGAAACGCAGATCAACCAAAGGGATTGGAGAAAAAACAAAACAAGACTTACAGCAATAGATCCTGATCCAACAATGCAAACCGCTGCTTGTGTGGTATTCTTTGATGACCTCGATCAAACTTCTCAACTTGATGGTTTTTGGATTACAGATGGACATACCTATAGTGGCGATTGGTTGTTATTTGGAGCCGGAATTACCATAAAAAAAGGGAGTCCTATTCTTGGTAATCTGATAATTAAAAACAATACGAGCGACAACGGGGATGACAGGTCTTCAGGAGGTATTTCAGTACATGAGTCAAGTCCTTATATATATAACTGTGAAATCACAAATAATTCCATTAAGAATATTCCCCTCGGGTGTTCCTACCGATTTAAAGTTTAAGAATTGTATAATTGATGGAACACAAAAATTGATTGTTATAACTGCGCTTCCCTATATAAGGTATTACAACTCCATGGTGCTAAATAGTGGTGGCAGTAACAATTGGAATTCTACAATCGGAACGGATGATGGCGGTAATCTTGATATCTATCCTCAATATCGGGACACAGCCAATGGTGATTTCAGGCTGGACTATTGTTCGCCATTAATTGAGGCAGGTAAAAACACCTACATCCCAAAAGACACCTATGATTGGGATTTTGACAATGACGTATTGGAATGGATTCCCTTTGATTTGGATGGGAATGAACGCAGACAAGGAAACAAAGTAGATATGGGTGCTTATGAAGGTATTCCTGTACAGGACACATTGCCTATGAAGCTTTGCGTAAACGATTCAATTTCCATTGGTGATACTACCATTTCCTCGTATGGCTTACATACAGTTTATGTTACAAGGTTAGGAAAATGTGATTCTATAGTGGTAGCCGATATTTCCCCAATGGTTGACGCAACAATTGGTGCCTCTATGGACAGTCTTTCGTATTATGCCATTGATAGCAACGCCACTTACCAGTGGTATGACTGTACCAACCACTACGCTTTACCAGCTGATACCAACCAAAGCTTTACGCCCTGGATTCCCAGTTCGTATAGGGTGATTGTTTCCAAAGATGGCTGCACCGATACTTCGGCTTGTATAACCGTTAGTAAGGTTGGCTTGGTTGAATCGGATAAACCGATGACTATAACTGTATACCCAAATCCCTCAGGCGGTATGTATAAGCTTGAGATGAGCAGTTTTTTAGTTGATTTCAGAATTACGGCTATGGACTTGAATGGTAAGGTGATATTGGATAAACACTCTACCAATAAATCAGATCAGCTTGATCTTTCAGACAAACCAGCTGGCATTTACATTCTGCAATTGTCATCTCCCGAGATTGGAACCATAAGTAAGAGGTTGGTGAAGGAGTAGGTAAACGAGCTCCACTAAAGTTCTCTCAGCTTCCACTTTGCAGCAGGCATACGAGTAATCCAGTTAAAAAATACCATTCGGTATATTTTTATATATTTGCCCCGTCATGCCCACAAAAGCACAGTTAACAACGCAGTATATTATTGAAAAGGTAGCCCCTGTCTTCAACAGGTTAGGGTATGAGGCTACTTCTATGGCCGACATTACAAATGCCACGGGCTTAACCAAAGGTGCCATATATGGCAACTTTGAAAATAAGGAGGCTTTGGCCATCGCGGCATTTAATCACAACATAAGAAGGGTGATTGGCCTGATAGGCGACAAAATGAATGAGAAGGAAAGTGCCATTGATAAACTGTTTGCCATGACGGCATTTTACAAAACCTACCATGCCTTTACCATGGAGCTTGGTGGTTGCCCGCTGCTGAATGTGGGTGTGGACACCAATAACCTGAATTCGCCATTACACGCCCGGGTGATATTGGTGCTTAAAAAATTACAAGGCAATATTGCCGTGATAATTCAACAAGGTATTGATGACGGCATTTTTAAGCCGGAGCTTAACACTCAGGTGTTGGGGTCGCGGATGGTGTCTCTTATTGAAGGTGCGATTTTTACAGCTACCATGCTAAAGGATCAGCAGCCATTAACAGATATGATGGACTTTATAGAACAGATGATAATTAACGATTTTAAAAAGTAGTTTTTTTTACCCAAAAATATACCGATTGGTATATTCTAAAACCCAGTTACTATGAAAATGTATTTAGTCATTATCAGAATGTATTTCAAGCTTTTAGGTGCTGTTAGCCCGAGGTGGGCAGGTAATAAGGCTTTTAAACTTCTTCAAAAACCCAGAAGGTTAAAGTTTAAACCTCTTGAAGAAGCTTTTTATAAAAGCAGCCACTCCTATAAAGTGGACACCCCCTATGGACCGATAAGCTGCTATGAAGTGGGCGAGCCATCCGGTGACCTGATATTTCTGGTGCATGGTTGGGAATCAAATGCGGGCAGCATGAGTGGAGTAGGAAAGCAGTTGGCTGAAAATGGATTTCGTGTTATTAGTATGTATCTTCCGGCCCATGGCAAGCACAAAGGCACTCATACCAATCTATTTGAATGTAAGGAGGTGCTGAAGAGTATCATTTATCAAATAAATCCGGAGAAACCCTTCTCCATTGTTTCTCACTCTTTCGGTTCGGCTGTAGCCACTTTTGCCCTGAGTGAAATGGATCATTCTCTGGATAGATTTATCTGCCTTACCAGCCCCGATAGACTCTCTTCATTGTTTGAGATTTTTCAAGGCATGTTTAAGCTATCTCCAAAGGTGTACAACAATATGCTAAGCCACATTGAGCCTCTGTTTGGAATGCCACTGGAAAATATAACGGTGGAGAAGATGATACCCTGGGTTGATTATAACCAACTTACCTTTATTCATGATGTAAATGACAAGGTGTTGAATTTTGAGTTTTCTAAAAAAATACTCCAAGGCCGGCCAAGAGCTGAATTAATTCCCATTGAAGGCTCCGGTCATTACAGAATGTTGTGGAATGATGAGGTGTATGGTCATGTGTTAAACCGATTGACAACTAAAAAGAATAAAGCTGAGGAAGGGGAAAAGATGATGGCTTAATGATCGATCCGCAGAGTTAAAATTTAGGCATTGGCTGAGGACTAATTCTGTACAACTATTTTCCCATCTTCTAGACCTAAGGTTGACTTTATTCTATATAGATAAATTCCTTGTGGTAAACTAGAAACATCAAATGACCACTTCATTAAGGGGCTGCTAAAATTATGGCTGATAACCGTTTGACCTGCAGAGTTCAAAAGTTCAAATTGAAGAAACACATTATCCTGATCCATACTTTCTATAAAAACCTCATAAGATGATGGAATGGGATAAAGCCTTATTAAAGAGGGGGAATCATTAAAGAAGGGATCTTTAGCATTGAGTAAAAAATCAGAATTAAGACTAGGCCGTTCAGTATAGTAAATGTTAGATAATAATGAAAGGGTATCCCTTAGAGTAAAATATAATCGCAATCCATCTTTAGAAAGCTGGCATGATTCAATTTGATATTTTGAATTAACATAGTACTGGCGATTAAATGAATATGTATTAGGCGCAGAGCGAACAAAGCTTAAAACGGAACTTGAATCAAGGTTCCAGCGTGATACTAAAAATAATTCATCCTCATTTGGAGTTAAACTGGGTGTAGTGAGGTAACCCTTTATTGAGATGCCTGTTAATTTCAGCTTTGTAATAGTGTTTGCATAAAATTTATCTGAAGTTTTATTTCTTGTTACTTTAAGTAAGTCCGAAACCGAATCTGGTTGATTTATTTGTGTGGTTACATACATCGTAAGTTCGTTTCTTGATAACCAACAAGCAGTTAGTCGGTAGTTTTGATTATTGGAAAAGCCTTCTGCTTCAGAGGTGGTAGTGTGAAATGAACCTGCTATTGAATCTCTTTTAGCATAAACTATTTTGAAAGTACCATTTTTAATATGGGTCCAATAAATTGTATTGCCATCAGGAGTTATCCAAGGAAAAATATTTTGTGCAAAGTCTCTCATACTTCTATATGATCCAAGCCCTTTTGGATTGAGAATTTTTACAGTATCGTAAATGCCGTTATAGGCTCTGCTGGAACAGAAAAAATTTTGAGCACCTAAAGGTGAATTGGGATCTGCTTTAGAAAAAAATAATTCTTCGTAGTTATCAGTTACTGATGGACTTTTATACAATCCAAATGTACTCATTGCTGTTCCTTGGATTATTTGAACTCCGGGTATAGTGAGTTGTTTTTTTACCTCCTTTATGGATTGTCCTATGGTTAAATAAGAGCTTGTCAGGACAATAAAGAGTGCTGGTATAATTTTATATTTCATAGGTAAATTTAAAGGGGATACTCCTGTGCAGATAACAAATAGAGAGGGGAAGGAAATAGTGTTAGAGCGTTTATTTGCTAATCAATACTCTGCCCGTGGCAATACCTGTTGATGTTTTTATCTCATAAACATAAGCACCCGATGGTAGGCTGGATACATCTAATGAGTAGGTAATGAGACTGTTTATAAACTTTTTTTCCAAAACTAATTGTCCGAATGAATTGGTTAGTCCAAAATTTTCAATATAGGCTTCTTTGGTTCGACTTTCTATGTGAATTGTATTGGATGCAGGAACAGGAAAAACGTTTATGGCTGATGTAGAAACTTGCGGCATGAACTCCTTGGCCGTAAGAACAAAATCAGAACTTTGATTAGGTCTTTCAGTGTAATATATGTTAGCAAGACTGCTAGAAGTGTCAATAACCGAAAAATACAACCGCAATCCATCTTTTGAGAGTTGCCCAGGTTGAAGCAGGTAAGGTAGGTAGACATTGTACTGCCTTCTAAAATCAAAAGTGTACGGTCCTGTTCTCTTAAATCGGAGAAATGTGGAAGAATCTGCATTACCAAAAGACCAAATAAAAAGTTCCTGTTCATCAGGTGTTAAGCTGGGCGCTGCAAAAAAACCAGTTAAGTTAATCCCGGTTAAGGATATGCGTTGAGAAGTACTACCTAAAAATGGCTGACTGATAGAAGATCGGTTAAGAACGTAAATATGGGAAACAGAATCATTTACAGGTATTTGAGTTGAGACATACATAGTAAGCTCATCGGTACTTAACCAGGTCGAAACTACTCTGTTGTTAGAACTTGAAAAATATTCAATATCTGTAAACCATGGGAATTTTCCTGTATTTGTATCCCTGTTCGCCATTACGATTCTAGTCCCACCCCCGGCATTATATGACCAGTACAAACGTTTTCCATCTCCACTAATCCAAGGATATATATTATCACTAAGACTATACATACTCCTACGGCCATTTGGTGGATCTGAATCAATGAAAATAGCAGAATCATACCGCTGGTTATTCTCCTGTGAATAATAAAATCTTGCAGTATTGGCCATTTGTGTTATTGGATCGGCTTCAATGTAGAATATTTCTTCATAGCTATCAGTGATGGAGGGCTGACCAAAGAGTTTAGTGGTATCCATCAGCTTACCTGGAATCACTCTTATACCGGGTATGCTAATAGTACTCTTTTTATCAGGACTAATTTTATTAGTTAAAGGTATTGGTGAAGATAAATTTTCAGGATGTCCATTAAGATTAGTTTGGGCCAAGGTTATTAATGGAAAGAAAATGCAGGCAGTAATTAGTGGAATGCTATTTTTTATGCTCATTGGCTAATGTATTTAAAATACCAAAATAGAGTATTTTCCTTACTGAAGTTAAAGAAACTATATTTTCTTAAGAAAGGGTTTATACATTAACCTTCACGTGCTCCTCAATCTTGCTCCCCAAAAAATAGGGTAAATTCAATAACCTGAATTTTTTTCCGGAAGGTGTTTCCACATAATCCAGTTTTACTTTTCCTGCATAAAGACGAACAGCAAGATCGTGGTCAGTTTGGTCCATAAACTGGTGCAGGGATTTTAAGTGGCCTATGGCTCCTGACTTTACTTCTACAGGTATCAGATTGCTGTTTATGTTTAAAATATAATCCACTTCTGCAGAAGAGCTCTTTTTGTCCTTCGTCCAAAAGTTTAGCCCCTTTATGGATGATTCAATAGTGGTTAGTATTTCCTGCCCCACAACATGCTCTATCACTCGTCCTTTGTAAAGGTCAGAGAGGTCTTTGGAACCTATCATACCACGTTGAAGACCGCTGTAGTAATTCATTAACCCTGTATCAAAAACCTGTAACCTTGGTTTCTTTTTATGGTCTGGAACAATGGGTGGTTTTATCTCCGTGGCGGGATACACTAAATGCATAATCATTGCTTTTTCTAATGCTCTTAGTGCTTCACCTACTTCGCGGGATCGGTAATTGGATTTGCCGAAGTTTTGGAAGGTGATACGATTATTGGCCTCCAGAAATATACTTTGTATGCAATGGCGAATCACTTGCTGGTCTGCCGGGTTACGGGCATATTTTTCTACATCATCAAGGTAGGCAGTTAGCAGGTTGTCAAAAATTTTGTTGCATCGTGTAAGGTCCTTGGTTTTGATGTATTCACTTACCACTTCAGGCATACCCCCAATAAGCGTGTACTCATGAAAGAGATGTAAAACCTTATCATAGGCCACATCAGGAAAAGGTATGGTGTGGAACGCGTCCAATACGTTTTTTGGAGCCACTGCTAATACAAACTCCTCAAAGGAGATGGGGCGC
>CAXBJE010000097.1:0-9325 GCA_963975525.1 uncultured Owenweeksia sp.
GTAGAAAATATAATTGTAAAGCCGCTCGATGGACATTCTAAAAATTATGAGATATTGAAATATTCCCTTCGACTTATCTCTGATTCCTCTTATAAAAAGCAGCAAAATCAGCAATTGTATCTTCAACTGGCCTAAACTCAAAGCCTAGCTTTGCTTTCACTTTGGTGTTATCGTAGTAATTCATTTGGTGAGCGGTTCTTGCTGTTTCTCTGGTTATCATTGGTTTGCCACCAAATAGCCTGCTTCTCAATACTTCCAGCCGCCACACTATTTCGCCCATCCATGGTTTAGCGTGTATGCCCGGAGGTTTTACTCCCAGATTTTTTGCAATTAATTCAAATATGCTGCGGTAGGTTTTGTTTTCCGAAACCAATACAAATCGCTTTGCCGAAATATCACTATCCATTAAAATGCACATGGCTTTAGCTACATCACGGGCATCAACATAGGCATTTACGCCATTGGTGTAATACTTAAATCCCTTGGCTACTCTGCCAAAAAGCGCAGCGCTACCTTCATCCCACTTGCCAGGCCCAAGTATTATACTCGGGTTAACAATCACCGCATTCAATCCTTCTTCAGTTCCACGCCACACTTCAAGTTCAGAGAGGTATTTACTCTTGGCGTAAGCCGAATTTTGCTTGCTCTCCACCCACTCCGTCTTTTCATCTATCAGTTCGCCCTGCTTTTGCCTGCCCAATGCAGCCACGCTGCTTACATGCACTAGTTTTTTCACGCCTTTTTCAAGGGAAACATTTACCACGTTAGCCGTGATTTGAGGGTTCTCCTCCATCAGCCTATCCGCATCCTGCGGGGCAAATGATACAATAGCAGCGCAGTGATAGAACAGCTCTACGCCCTCCATCACCTCCGAAAGCCTGAATACATCTGCTAAATCAACCTCCACCCAATTAATTAAGGAGAAATGGACTTCCACATCATCCGTATAGTAGGAGAAAATTTTCCTAACCAAGTTAAGATCGGAACCTTCACGGTGAAGTGCCGTTACAGAACTTCCTTTTGAGGTAAGCTCAAAAAGCAAATGTGCACCCAACATGCCAGTGCCACCAGTAACTAAAATCGTTTGCTTCAAGCCGGTTTTTTAATCTTTGATTAGGATGGGCGAAGTTATACTTTTGCCCGCCAAGCTTGAAATAAATCCCACAATGACAAAAAACTTTGTAGAAGAACTGCGCTGGCGCGGAATGCTTCATGACGTAATGCCCGGAACTGAAGAACTACTTCAAAAAGAAATGGGTACTGCCTATGTTGGAATTGATCCTACTGCCGACTCATTACACATTGGTCATTTGGTGGGGGTAATGATTTTGAAACACTTTCAGCTTTGCGGGCATCGCCCTATTGCACTTGTTGGCGGTGCCACAGGTATGATTGGTGACCCATCCGGAAAATCAAAAGAGCGCAACCTGCTTACCGAGGAGTCACTTAGACATAATCAAGAGTGTATTAAAAATCAACTGGCACGTTTTCTTGATTTTCACTCAAAGGAAAAAAACTCAGCCCTGTTGGTAAACAACTATGATTGGATGAAGGAAATCTCATTTCTGGATTTCATAAGAGATATTGGTAAGCACATTACCGTAAATTATATGATGAGTAAAGACTCTGTAAAAAAGAGGCTTAGCAGCGAATCTACTGACGGCATGTCTTTTACCGAGTTTACCTACCAACTGGTGCAGGGGTATGACTTTTTACACCTTTACAGAGAACACAACTGTAAACTACAGTTTGGAGGCTCTGACCAGTGGGGAAACATCACCACTGGCACCGAGCTCATCCGAAGAAAAGACTCGGGTACCGCGTATGCACTTACATGCCCGCTTATTACCAAAGCCGATGGAACCAAATTTGGCAAAACAGAAAGTGGCAACATCTGGCTTGACGGTAAACTTACAAGCCCTTATAAATTTTACCAGTTTTGGTTAAACACCACCGATGAGGATGCTGAGAAGTACATCAAAATATTCACCTTGCTTGGTAAAGATGAAATTGAGCAATTAATTAGTACCCACAGGGAGGCCCCACATCAACGCCAATTGCAAAGCAAACTTGCAGAAGAACTAACCATTATGGTACACTCTAAGGAAGACTTGGAAAATGCCATTAGTGCCTCCAGTATTCTTTTTGGAAATTCTACCGATGAAGACCTGAGGAGGATTGATACTGAGACCTTACTAGACATTTTTGCCGGGGTTCCTCAATTCGTAATTTCTAAAAATGATCTAAAGTCAGGGATTCCTGTAATTGAATTAGTAGCTGAAAAAACTGCTATATTCGCCTCAAAGGGCGAAGCCCGCAAAATGATTCAGGCAAATGGTTTTAGCATTAATAAAACCAAGGTAAACCTGGAAAAAGTAGTTGGAACAGAAGACCTTGTAAGCGATGAGCTTATTCTTTGCCAAAAAGGCAAGAAAAACTATTTCCTTGTAAAAGTGGAATAGCGCTTATGAACAATTTTGAATTTAAGTGTTTTATTGAGCAGTATTAATCTAACAGTATTCCTTGACCCACAACAATAACATCACTACTGAGAACCTTGTTCCTGAATTCAGGAAAGGAAACAAAGCTGCTCTTAGTTTTATCTACGATGCCTACTCTGGGGCATTATATGGCATCTTGCTAAAGATGATCAGGGATGAGGAACTTTGCCAGGATCTTCTTCAGGAAACCTTTATCAAAATCTGGAAAAATCATGAAAAATTTGATCCGGAGAAAGGCACCATTTACACTTGGATGCTAAATCTTACACGCAATAACTGTATTGATTACCTGCGATCTAAGCGAAATAAAAACCAACAACAAAACCGTGAACTCGATAGTCTCGTATATGGACTTGAAAGCAGCAGTGGCTTTAATCCTGATCACATTGGGGTGAAAGACATGCTGGATCAACTTCCTGCCGAGCAAAAACAGATTATTAAGCTTTCGTACTTTGAAGGTTACACTCAGAAAGAAATTTCTGAGGACTTTGATATCCCCTTGGGAACTGTGAAAAGCAGAGCCAAGGCGGCTATGGACAAACTGCGAAAGATAATGTCTGCCAATTGAGTTTAATTAGTATTGAAGCAAGAAGAATTGAATATAGGTGAATACATAGAATCAGGAGTTTTAGAAATCTACGTGCTGGGCATGATAAGTGCCGAAGAAAAAGCAGAGGTAGAGGCTATGGCTGCTGAGCACCCTGAAGTAAGAAAAGCAATTTTGGAGCTTGAAGAGGCCTTGGGAGATTTAGCTATTGCGGAAAGCGTAACTCCCCCACCCTCATGGAAAGAGGACATTCTTGCCAATGCTTTTGCCGCAGTTGAAGGTAAACAAAAACCCATTGTTAAAGCTTTACCGACAAATCCTGAGACTACTAAAACTCAAGAACCTAAATCTAATTTTGGATTTTTAGCAATTGCCGCAACCGTTGTTCTACTGGTTAGTTTGGGTATAAACTTTAAAATGTATTTGACTCTTCAGGATGTAAAAGAGGATTTGTACGATACCGAAATGAGGGTTGCCGAACTTGAGAATGACAATCAGGTTATGGTGGCCAATTTTAAAGATGTAGAGCAAAATCTGGCGGTAATGCGCGACCCCAATACGGCCACTTTTGTAATGAAAGCCATTGAAGGTCGTGACCCCAACTACAGAGCCAACATCTATTGGAACTCTACTACCGAAACCGTTTATCTGGATATAAAATCTTTGCCTCAGGCTCCTACTGGAAAACAGTATCAGTTATGGGCGCTAAAAGATGGTAAGCCTATCGACATGGGTGTTTTCAATGCATTGGATACTGAAAAGATGCTTCTTGAAATGGGTTCGGTACCCGGAGCTGATGCATTTGCCGTAACACTTGAAGTGGCAGGAGGAGTACCTTCACCAACAATGGAGGAGATGTACGTTTACGGAGAACCCGTTCAATCTTAAAGCCCCATAAAAGTAAACAGGATTTTATCCTGAATTAATTCGGCCTGTGCTGCCGTGGGCTTATAAAAGTAAATCACTTTATAGGAGCCATCTTCCCAAGTGGCTTTAGCTTTTTCCACCTTTACGGTTTGAGCATTGGTAATAATTGCATAAGGATTTCCGGCACCTCTAAACACCACTATCACCCTAAAATCATTGTCCTCGGAGAGTGTTTTATTCAGTTCGCGATAAGCATAGGCCGTTAGGTCATCAAACTTGCGTTCTTCAAATTTATACTCAAGAAAAAACTCTTTAAAGCCCTCCTCCTTTACCGTTCTCGATTTTTCTGCCAGCAGGCTGGTTATAATATCTTCCGGGCGGGTATCATCTTTAATTTTTGTTTTAAAAACGTACCCTTCAATAATAGCCCTAAACCGATCTTTACTTCTATAAGCGGTAATAAGCTCCCCTTCTTTCACCTTTACTTCGGCCAGGGTTTTTCCAATCTCCAGGCCTTCCTTATTTACCAAGGATGCACCGCTACTAATCACTTTCTTATCTACCACCAAGGCTGGGTCCACATATATTTCTTTGCGGATTTTAAACCATCCATCTTCAGGATCATAGGTAAATATGGCCTCCTCGGCATTTAGGCTAAAAATGGCTTCACCTTGAATTTTATCTAAAACCTTAGTATCATCTTCCAAAAGCTGGCCGTAGCCCACAACTACAAAAAGGCTTAATAAAGCGGTGATAAAGTATCTCATTTCAATTGTCAATTAAATTACCATAAGGTTACAGCCGCGAATGTCGGCATTATCAAAACGTCCCATTACTTCAAAACTTACATCTTCATACATCCGGCCCAAATCCTGGGTTTCTATAAAGGCACAGCTATCAATATTTGCCAAATCTATAATGTTTATGCCACCCGTTTTACCCGGCTTAGCGTACGAAAAAGGATCATCCGTTTCCCTAACCAAAACCTTCATCCAGTTTGGGGTGGTAAACCTACCGCTTCCGCGGGAATAGGCCTGCGACATCAACTCTGTCATTCCATATTCGGAGTGGATGGTTTTAACACCAAACTTTGGCGCTAATATCTGATGGAGCTCTGATCTAATCATTTCCTTTCTGCGCCCCTTCATTCCACCTGTCTCCATTACAATAACCTCATTAGCGGGAAGCTGAAATCTTTCAGCAAAATCAAGCAAGGCGAAACTTACCCCCAATAGCAGGGTTTTCTTTTTGGCCCTAATTTTCTTTAGGAGCACCGTATATAATTCCTCCAGGTTATCCAGATAAAAGCCGCTTTGAGCATCCTGGCTTTGCTCTATCATCCTTTCCGCCATGTAAATGAGTGATGAGCCAGTACGCTCTAAATATGAAGGCAAAAGTGCTAAAACGCAGTAGTCACTCATTGGCCCATACACCTCTTCAAACCCAACCTTGCAACTGGCCTCATACAAAGCAACATCTTCCACAAAATGACGGCTGCTTAGCTGCCCTGTGGTACCCGAACTGGTAAAAATTTGGTTTGCCTCAAATGAACCTGACTGTATTTGATGCGTTTTGAAAAAGGAAATGGGGAGAAATGGAATTTGGGAGATATACCTGATGCCATCCGGGTTCACGTTTAGTGCATCCAGGTAATTGGCATAAACCTGATTTTCTTTATACTGAAAATGGAAAAGCTCCACAGCCACACGATTAAACTCCCCGGAATTGGCGATGGTAAAAATCTTACTTTTGAAATATTGCTTGTTTACCAACGTTTATCGCTAAAAGCGCGTATTAATCTTAGATGAAGACCCAATTTTCAAAATTATCAATCTCCTTATTAAGCATTTTGCTTTTTGTACAATGCGGAAAAGATCCCGACAAATTTAACATTGTACCTCATGTAGAATGGCGCGGCCATGAAATTGAAATTATTGGAGACCCCTCTGACAACCGAAAGAACATCATTTTAAAGATTTACTTCACTGATAGAGATGGAGATATTGGCCTCCCTCAAAGTGAAATTCCAACGGACTCCTGCAACACACAAAACTATAGCCTGTTTATTAAGTACTTCGAAAAAGTTGGAGGTAGTTATAAGGAAGTCCCCCCAGCAGATACATGTCAGCCCTTTCATAATCACCTCCCGTACCTTACTCCTGAAGGGCAAAACAAGGTTTTAGAAGGTGAAATAAATTCTGCATTTAGCTTTTTGGCCTTCCCAAAAAACCTGGGTGTTGATTCAGTAAAGTTTGAGATTTATATAAAGGATCGGGCAAATCACACCAGTAATATTGCTACCTCCCCGGCTATATTTATTCCTCAATAACTAATTCCCCGTCTTTCTTTAAAGATTCCGTTACACTGAGTGCATGATCTCCAACCCGCTCCATGCCTGCAATAAGATCACTATAATAAACACCGCTCCTAATCTGAAATTTACCTGATTCCACTTTTTTGATGTACTCCTTTCTCAGTTTTAAGTAACTGGCATCAATATTCAATTCCAGTTCTTCGGCATCTAAAAACTTAACCTCACGTTCACTTGCCTTAAGGTTCTTCACCATTAGCTCAAGCGAGCTGTTAATCATATCCGAAAAGGTCATAATCCTGTCACGCATATCCTGTGTAAAATAAGCACGCTTCTTTTTTCGGGCAGATAGGTTGATACTAATCTCAAGATAGATATCTCCAATACGCTCCAAATGGTGAGCTACACTTAGCATTGACCGAACCCTGCTTGTGGCTTCGGAGCTCAACTCACCTCTGGAAGCCTTACTTAAATAGGTAGAAATTTCCAGCTCCATACGGTCTGTCATATCCTCATACTTGGCTATTTGCTCATGGTATCCCTTAAGTTTCTTTTCATCCATTTCTGTCACCAAAAGCGGAATGTACTTGTAAGCACGCTTCACTATTTCTGCCTCTCTTACCAATTCCTTGTGTGCTTCCAGTATCGATAGTTCGGGAGTCTCCATCATGCCTCCACCAATATAGTCCAGGCTGAAAACCTCATCCTCGCTGCCTTTGGATGGCACCATGCGGATAACCACTTTGGCAATAAAGCCCACAAAACTGATTAGCAGCAGTACGTTTAGTATGTTGAACATGGTATGGAAAAGTGCCAGGGCCTTAGGTATGGCAGATACCTGTACAAAAGGATCCTCCTGAAAAAAGTATACGCTTGCAGCAGCAACACCTTGCAGGAAGAAGGGAAATACAATAACCATCCACACTACACCAAAAACGTTAAAAATAAAGTGGGCTCTTGCCGCCCTTTTTGCGTGCACATTTCCTATCAAAGCCGCCAGATTTGCAGTAATGGTTGTTCCAATGTTCTCACCCATTACAATGGCCGCAGCCAACTCAAAAGGAATCCAGCCTTCACTGGTCATTACCAACGTAAGAGCCATTGCAGCACTAGAAGACTGCACGATAATAGTTAGCAGGGTACCAATGATGATAAACCCAATAAGGATCAAAAACTTTAAAAAGTATCCGCTCCCGTTGTAGTCAATGTTTTTAATAAACCCAAGTAATTCCTCGTTTTGAAGTCCACCTACCGCTTCCTTCATAAAATTGAGGCCTAAAAAAAGTATGGCGAAACCTACCAGTACTTCTCCCCAAAGCTTTAGCTTTTCGCGAGAGCTAAACATCATTGGGAAACCAACAGCTATAATGGGTAGCGCCAAAGAAGCAATGCTAAACTTACCAAGGCCCAAATAAGAAATAAGCCACCCGGTAACTGTGGTACCAATATTGGCACCCATAATTACTCCTACGGATTCAATAAGTGTTATGAGCCCGGCATTAACAAAACTCACCACCATTACAGTAGTAGCTGACGATGACTGTACCATCATGGTGATAAGCAAGCCTGTTGCAACACCAAAAAATCTATTTGAGGTCATGGCCTCCAAAATTTCGCGAAGCTTGGTACCCGCAACTTTTTGAATGGAATCACTCATCACCTTCATTCCAAAGATGAAAAGGCCAAGGGCCCCGATTAGGGTAAGAAAATCAACTACTCCAAAACTCATAATACTGCCTGGTTTAATAAAAAAGGGATACCTGTTTTAGTAAGTATCCCTTTTAATAGTTTGAGCTAAATCTTTACGAAAATATATTATCTAACAACAATTTTGCGTGTGGTCTTAGCGCCATCCACCTCTACGGAGATGATGTATGTACCGCTGGTTAGATTGCTTGTTTCGATTTCGATAAGCTTATCATCAGTTGAGATGTAACGTACAACGGCTCCGGTAATATTTGTGATGATCACTTTAGCAGGTGCGTTATTTTCTCTTTCTATAAATACCGTATTGCTTACTGGGTTAGGATAAACGGAAATTTTTGGTCCGGCAATTTCCTTCAAGGAAACATTGATAATGATATCAGCACTGTCTCTTGGGAAAATCTGGTAACCATTGTTGGCGGGAGTAGCAGTGCTAAACTGTGATCCTGCACCGTAAACATCAAAAACCCCAGAGGTTGGCAATGGCATATTGAATAAGTCAATATCGTTGTCAATACGCATAATGAAGGTATCGGTACCGTTGGTAATGTCAACGTTAAAACCAGAACCAGCACCAGGAGTCCACTGGGTTGTATCTACAAAGTTCCATCCGCTTAAGTGGATAAATTCGCCTTCTGTAGTTTCATCAAGTACGGAAACGGTAGTTGCAGTTTTTAGGGCTACGCCTGTTTTTAGTACAGCAATTGAATCAACAATAATTTCAGTAAGACCTCTAAACTGGGCAATCTCTCCAATTACTCTGATGGAATCGCCTCGAGTTACCGTGTAACCACTAACATCCACAAAGTTGAATACGTTAATACCACCGGTATTATCATACATATAAAAGCTATGACCATTGTTGCCGTCAAAATCATCGGTGTAAACCACACCATGTGTGATAAAGGTCTTGCCTAATGAATCAGGAACCAAATTGGCATCAACTGTAGTAATTGCATCAATGGTAGATGTGCGATAATCATTGTCTTCAACTACAAAAATCATAGCATTTGTAGTACCCATTGTAAGACCTGAGGAAACCGCAGTTACGGCTACAAAAAGAGTTTCATTTCCTTCAACAATGGCATCATCAGTAATATTAACTGTAAAGCTTACAGTATCCTGATTAGCTAAAACTGGTAGTTGCAGTACACCTGTTACGAGGTTTGGCACTGGGCTAATAGAACCATCAGCAGGTAATACAATACCAGCACCCAAAGCAAAAGTTAAATCAATTGTTTCAGCCGTAGTTGGAGCCGGGCTTATTACCACATTTACCTTTATTGCACCCGCACTTTCAGGAACAGAAATGTTGGCAACACCAAAATTTACGGTAGGGTTGGTAGGACCTGCAATACATGTAGATGTATGTGCTCCAATAAAGGTGAAGGTGTT
>CAXBJE010000098.1:0-9282 GCA_963975525.1 uncultured Owenweeksia sp.
GAATCTGCCTTAAAGGATGTGGATGTGCTTTTTCTGGTAAGACCTCCACAACTCTCCAGTGTCAACAAATACTTCAAACCTCTAATCAATCAGGCTGTAGCAAGTGGGGTATCCCACATTATTTTTCTGTCAGTGCAGGGTGCCGAAACAAATTCATGGATTCCACATCATAAAATTGAAAAGCTGATAAAGCGAAGTAAAATACCCTATACCTTTTTGCGGCCAGCGTATTTTATGCAGAACTTTTTAGGCAACCTTCATCACGATCTGATTTCAGCCAACGAAATATTTCTTCCGGCTGGAGACGCCAAATTCACTTTGGTTGATGTGGATGACCTGACCAATGTGACTACATCTGTACTGCTAAACCTCGAGGAACACCGAAACATGGCGTATGCCCTTACCAATAATGAACAGCTGACCTTTGGTGAAATGGCCGAGTCTCTGTCTTCTGTTCTACAGCGTAAGATTAAATTTATTTCACCCTCTCTACTGAAATTCTATTGTCGAAAAAAGAAGGAAGGTATGGCTACTATGCTTATTCTGGTAATGATTATGCTTCATTATTTGCCCAGGTTTTCCAAGCCATTACCTATAACAAACACGGTAGAAAAAATCAGTGGTTCAAAGCCTAAGACCTTCCGACAGTATGTGGAAAATCACAAAAGTGAATTTGGCTCACCACAGTTGGGCTAGATTAAATTTGGCTAAATAAACCATCAATTATAGATTATGATTGAGTCCCCATAAGAGGAAACAATTGAATTAAATTATTTTGTTAGGATTCCTAACTATATTTGTTATGGCGATGGTGCCATTCATATTAATCTTGTTGTTATGTCAAAATCAATCTTCTATCATGCCGGCTGCCCGGTTTGTGTAAGTGCAGAGCACGAAATCCTAAACCTTATGGATCCTTCCACTGTGGAAGTGGTTCATTTGGGTGAAGACAAATCGCGTATTGCTGAGGCAGAATCGCGCGGGGTAAAATCTGTTCCCGCATTATTTACCCCCAAAGGAAATGTGCTGCACCTTAACTATGGAGCCTCCATGGCGGATGTAAAAGGCTAAATCGGTTTCAATCAGGAGCCCCCCAACTGGAGGCTCCTGATTTTTCCTTTTTCTATCAAAGTAGAAATAGGTGATAGCTAAGTTTGTAGTCTTACTTTTGAAACATGTCCAGCTTATTTGACCCCAACATTCAGCAGAACAGCCTTACGGCCAAAATCACCGCTGGCCTTGAGCGTATTTCAGAGGCTTACAAAGTGTTGCTTTGGGATTTTGCAAAAAAAGAAGGCCTAAGCCCCATACAAGTGCAGCTGTTGATATTCATTGCCTATCATCCTACGGAATTAAATGGTGTAAGTGCATTGGCTAAAGAGTTTAATCTTACCAAAGCCACCATAAGTGATGCGGTAAAAACATTGCTTTCTAAAGGCCTTGTGCAAAAGACTGCTTCTACCGAGGACAATCGCAGTTACTCCCTATCTCTTACCTCTATGGGACAACAAATAGTTAAGGCCGCAGAAAGTTTTGCTGACCCCATTAAGAATATCCTGAATACCATTGACGGTGCAAAAACCGAATCCTTTTACAAAACCCTTTCTGACCTTATTTACAACCTCAACCAAACAGGAATTTTAAGCGTACAGCGCACTTGTAAAGCCTGTAGATTTTATCAGGTTCAAGATGGTGGGCATTACTGCAACTACCTCAATACACGGCTTGCAGATAAGGATATTAGGTTGGATTGCCCTGAATTTGAGAAAAGCCCGGTTTAAAAGATATTGGGCATAAACCCGTTTAGCAGTTCTAAAGCCTTTCTTTATGAACCGCCAATTTCTACCAATAGTTGTACTATTACTCCTTTCGAATTTTGTTTCTGGCCAAACAAAACACATTCATGTTTTTGTAGCCCTTTGCGACAATGAAAACCAGGGTATTGTGCCAGTACCTGCCATACTGGGTAATGGAAAGGATGCCGCCAATAATCTGTATTGGGGTGCTGCCTACGGTATAAAATCCTATCTGAAGTATAAAACCACCGATTGGAAACTTATTAAAACCATAAAGCCCAGCGACAGCCTGATATTGGAAAGGCTGGTGTTTAAACACACTACTAAAGACGCCTATATACTGGCTGATGCCTATGATGGCGAAAAAATAAAAGCCTGTATAGAGGATTTCCTGAAAGCGGCAAATGGGCAAAATCCAGTCATTATAGCAATAGATTCTACCAAACACACCTTTGGGGGCGAATCTGATTTAGTAGCCTATGTAGGGCATGATGGGTTGATGGAGTTCTCAGTAGAAATAAAATACACGCCACATCCCAAAAAGCGCCTTGATGCCATAATGCTGGCGTGTTATAGTAAAACCTTCTTTAGCCCTGAAATAAAAAAATCAGGCGCCAATCCACTGTTATGGACTACCCACCTGATGGCTCCGGAAGCCTACACATTAAAGGCGGCCATAGATGGCTGGCTGATCAAAGAATCACCAACTCAAATAGACGAACGCGCAGCACAGGCCTATAATAAGTACCAAAAATGTGGAATAGCCGGAGCCCGAAACCTGTTTACCACAGGATTTTAATAACTTACAGGGAAACTAACAACCATGACAAGAACCAAAATCAACAGCACTCGTCTCATTGGTATTTCACTACCAAACAAAACAATCAACAAAAACGCCCAATCCAATATTGACATCGGCCAACTCTGGCAGCAGTTTGAAGCGGGCAATTACTTCGGTAAAATTCCCGGTAAAACCGGAAACAGCATTTATGCGGTTTACCACAATTATGATGGGGACTATATGGATCCATTCTCTTATTTTATCGGATGCCCGGTTGAGCCGGGTACTGAGGTTCCATCCGGATTAGTTGAGTTGACTATTGCAGCAGGTGAATTTCAGAAGGAAGTAGCTAAAGGCCCAATGCCTGCTTGCATTGGCCAGGCATGGCAAAAAATATGGGAGTCGGAAATTCCAAGAGCCTACAAAGCAGATTTTGAAGTGTATGATGAACGAAGTGCCGACTGGAATGATGCCGAAGTGGACATATTTATATCGGTAAAATAGTCCCGCCCTATACACAACTCTTTTCTATCAGTAGTCATGTTCTGTAATTGTTGCCACTACGCGAACAGTATTGCAGATTAGGGCGTTAAAGGGACTGTACTAAAACTGATTTGCATTGCTTCATTTTGAATTGTAAACCAATTGTAATGAAAACATTTACCGAAGAAATACTTATCGCCAAACCCCGGAAGGAAGTAATCGACTTAATTACGTCCATTGAACATTACCCAAAGTGGCAGCCGGATTTGGTAGACTACAACACTTTTAAAGGGGTTCCTTTAGAGCCGGGAGCCAAAACCCGATTGGTTTATCGCGAAGGACGTAACGACAATATCAAACTTGTGGAAACTGTGGTGGAAAACAACCTTCCTGAAAACCTCAAATTTAAACATGCCACAGAGGGAGTAATCAGTTATCATAACCACATATTTGAGGATAATGGAGAATCAACACTCTATAAAATGGAGTGCGACTATGATTTTGACGGACTGATGAAGGTTCTCAGTATTTTTACCGCCAGCCATTTTAAAGGCCAGGTGAAGAAGTTCATGGAGAGCTTCAAAGCATTTGCAGAAAGTAAATAGGCTTTATTAAAAAACATTATTCACTCTCGAACACCCCATGCAAAGATCCTTTGTGATTTACCTTTTTCTGTTGCTTGCCGGAGTGGCTTCAGCACAAAACTATGTGGATCTGGCAAAGCTTTACTATACAAATTCGCAAAACAATAAATTTGATACTACCAGCCAAACCAGCGATATGACCGAGGTTGGTGGAGAAATTTTGCTACCTATCCCTCTAAAAAACGGAAGTGCCATACTTACAGGGTTTGCCTATGAAGAATCTAAACTTAGGCCCGGCCCTCAAGTTAAAGACCCTATAAAGCTTTATGTAATTAACCCTCGCTTTGGTATTAATTGGGTTCACAACAAAAAATGGACAGGCCAGTACATGTTGCTTCCGCAAATAAGCTCCGATCTGGAAGGCAAACTTCAGGGACACGACTTTCAGCTTGGTGCCATTGGAATTGCCAGTTATAAGAAAAGTGAAAATCTAAGCTATCGCTTTGGCGCCTATTATAACGGGGCTTTGTATGGCCCCGGAACTTTCCTTATTGCCGGTTTCTACTATCAAAAACCAGAGTCGCGCTGGACGTTTGACTTTATGTTACCCATTTGGGCAGATATAAACTATAAAATAAATGATGTTTTTAGCGTTGGCCTACGGCAAGATGATATGCTCCGCTCCTATTATATAAACGATCCTTCATTTTCTAATCAGGATGAATATTTGGTTGAGCTTTCGCCAGATACCTATCTCTACCTCCAAACGGCTATTGCCAAAAACTACATTTTACAGTTTAAAATTGGCCATTCAGTAGGCCGTAGCTATGAGGTATATAATGTTGGAGACCAAATTGATTTGGGCTTTTCAGGTATAAACTTTGGCGATGACCGCAACAAGCTCAGTACTGATTTTGCAGATGGGCTCATTTTTCAGGTACGCTTCCATTACCGCTTGTTTTTGGATGATTACGCCAACTCCAAAAACTAATTATCCTTCCATCCACTTTTTAAACTCAGCCGCCTGCGGCTGGCTCACCACCACTTCCTCGTTTACGGCAGGTTTCAGTTTTACCTCAACTCTCCCTTTTGGCAGTGCTTTAAAAGATTCAACAGAATTAAGCCGCGCCAGATATTTCCGGTTTAACCGATGAAAGGTTTTTGGGTTTAGATTTTCGGTAAGCGCTGAAAGCGTTTGCTCCGCCAGATATTTGGTTCCATCTGTATCTACTGCAAATACCACCTTGTGCTCGGTGTAGAAATAAGCCACTTCATTAACACTTAAGCTAAACTGCTCCATCCCTTTTCGTACCAACAGCCTTTCTATAAACCTTTTTGGGGCAGTTCCCTGCAATTCATTACCAAGCTCTGCGAGCTTTCCTTCAAAATGGGCTTTCAACCTGAAATACTTCTCTAATGCCTTGTGAAGTCTGTCTTTGTTAACGGGTTTTAAAACATAGTCCAGACAATGGTATTCAAAAGCCTGGATAATGAAAGAGTCAAAAGCCGTCACAAAAATAACAGGGCACTGTACCTGGTGCTGTTGAAAGATTTCGGTACTCAGCCCATCTGTCAATTGAATATCTAGTAGAATAAGATCTGGCTCCTTATGTTTTTGCAGCCATTCTACCCCTCGCTTTACACTACCAGCGGTTCCGGCTATTTCCAATTCATCATCAAAATCCTGCACCAGGTTCATCAACCGTTGCAGGGCCGGGGCCTCGTCTTCTAATATTAATACTCTATTCATGATGCCGAGAGTAATGGGAGTGTGACTTCAAAATTTTCTCCTTCGGCCCTTATTTCAATTTCCTTTTCAGTTAAGAGTTTAAAACGCTCACCCAGGTTTAGCAAACCTTTTTGAGTAGAACTGCCGGATGTCTTCTTAGGGCTCTTTGGGTTTGAGAAGGTAAGTAATGATCCATGAAGGGTTAGCTCAAGCAACATAGGGTGCGAATTGTCAAACTCATTATGCTTAATGGCATTTTCGGCCAGCATTTGTAACGAAATAGGCGGTATCAGGAAATTACTATCTGCTGACTGGGGCAAGGCGTTATTCATAATCAGGCTATCTCCAAACCTTAGCTGAAGCAGAAAAATATAATTTTTCAGAAAAGCAAGTTCCTCTTGCAGCCAAACCAGGTTTCGGCCCTTGCTCATCAAAATGTAGCGGTACACATCCGCCAGCTTCTCGTTAAACTGAAGTGCCCGTTCAGGATTCTCCTCTATAAGGTGGCTCAGTGTGTTCAACGAATTGAACATAAAGTGAGGGTCCACTTGATTCTTCAGTGCCTCAAGTTCCGCCAAGGCACGTGCACGTTCATTGTTAGCCAGTCGCAAGGCATCACCCTCCCTTTCCTTTATCAGGAAAACGGTTTCGTAGGCGTGGGTCACAAAAATCACACAGATTACGTTCATTAGCGTTACCGCGAAAATGGCGTCCCAGTCAATGGCCACTTCCCTGAAAAGGTACCAGCCCGAAAGCCACGCCACGGTAAGTGGAAAGGTGTAAAACACATTGGCACTTACCAGTATCAGCAACTTTTGGATGGGCTGCATAAACCAGTTCCAATGTTTTCGTTGCTGAAAAAGTAGCCAGCGGTTTCCCATCCAAATGGAAAAACTGAGACCTATAAAATACAGATAGCCCAGCCAGTAAAGGGCATCGGCAAATGACAGCTCTCCAAACAATCCGGTGAGGTTGGGGATAATCAATCCAAAGCACGGTATACCGATCCAGCGGATGAGCCTGTCATCAATTTTTTGACGAATGACAGGCGCCTTAGCTGTGGCTTGTCCCTTTTCGGTATGAATTTGTCCTTCTTCAGTCATTTAAAATTGCCTTGCTCCTGTAGTCATGCTAGTTTCGGTAAGTAGTATCAAAAATCCTTAAAAAAACTTTAACCATGGAAATCAATCACCTTGCAGTTATTGTAGCTGCCATCTCAGATTTACTTGTTGGTGCCTTATGGTTCTCGCCACTTCTATTTTATAAAAGATGGATAGCCGAAACCGGAATCAATGAAGAAACCTTAAATGCCGGGGCTGGTAAAATATACGGTCTCACGTTATTGATGGCTATTATAATCTCTTATAATCTGGCCGCCTTTTTAGCCGAAGATGGAACCGATGCCGCCTGGGGAGCTATTGCTGGTTTTCTGGCTGGTGTTTGGGCTGCGGCCGCGTTTATCATAATCTCACTTTTTGAGAGGAAAAGCGCAGCTTACATTTTTATTAATATTGGGTATATGCTGGTGGCTTTTACCCTTAAGGGTTTTATTATTGGGGTTTGGCGGTAAGTTGGGTTTACGGAACAAAGCTCACCCCCCTGGCCCCCCTCAAGGGGGGATTTGGGCCGGTGATTTTTATTAACGGTTGGCCTTATTAATAGGAATTGGGATTTCCGTGGGGTCTCTTAGCATTTCGTGTAGCTTTCCCCCCTTGAGGGGGGCGCAGGGGGGTGACTCCATCTAAATCCAACATTATTATTTTTAATCTCAAAAAATCTAACCCATGGAAAACACCATGATAAAAAACCTGGAAGAAAATACAGGTAAAAAATTTGAAGAGTGGCTAAGTATCGCCTCTAAATCAGGATTTGAAAAACATGGGGAGCTAATTAAGTTTTTAAAAACAGAGTACGGACTTACTCATGGATATGCCAATTTGGTAGCCCATAAAGCAAGGCAGTCTGATGCAGAATCCGCTGAGGATGCGGATTTGATAAAAGACCAATATGTAGGCAAAGAAACCCTTAAACCACTTTATGATCAACTGATTTCAGAAATCCAAAAATTTGGAAAGGATGTAGAACTGGCACCTAAAAGAGCCTATGTAAGCCTGAGGCGCAAAAAGCAGTTTGGATTAATACAGCCTTCCACCAAAACTCGCCTGGATGTTGGTATAAACCTAAAAGGTGTGGAGCCGAAGGACAAACTAGAGAAGGCTGGCAGCTGGAATACCATGGTGAGCCACAGGGTAAAACTTAGCGCAGATGATAAAATAGATAGTGATTTGATAAGCTGGTTGAAGGCAGCTTATGAGGGGGCGAGTTAGCCTAAATCAAAACCACATAGACACATAGGTCACATAGAATCTATTCAGACGGCAAATCCCGATAAAGCTCGTTTACCATCGTTTTCTGACCTTCTTTATAAATATTATTTACATTAAAGTTAATAAGTATACCCTTGGGTTTTTGCAGCAGTTTCATGTAAGTCAGTAATTGAGCTTCATGAACGGGCGCCAAGGCGTCAATAGCTTTCAGTTCTACTACTAATGCATTTTCGGCTAAAAAATCGCACCTAAGAAGGGTATCGATTTCTAAGCTCTTATAATCTACCGGAACCTCTAAGTGTCTGTTAAACTGAATTTTTCTTAATGTCAATTCCTTTGCCAGGCACAGCTGATATACACTTTCCAGTAAACCAGGCCCCAAAGCTTTATGAACCTCTATGGCAGCACCAATTACCTCATAAGTAAGTTTGTCAAGATATTTTTTGGTCATGATTCTAGTTAATTAGGGAGCACTAAAATAAAAACCTATGTGAACTATGTGCCTATGTGGTTAATAGGGGCTATTCCATAAAATAAACCCGCTTCACTCTTTGCCCAATACCGGTAAGTACTTCATAGGGTATGGTATGCATTTTTTCCGCTAACTCATAAATGGAAATAGCAGATCCGAAAATTTCCACCTCATCTCCAACCTTTACATCGCTGTTGGTCACGTCAACCATCATCATATCCATACACACACGGCCCACAACGTGGTGCCGCTTGCCGCGGATAGCTACTTCACCCACGCCATTACTCAGACTGCGTCTATATCCATCAGCATACCCAATGGAAACCACAGCAATGGTGGTAGGTTTTTCGGCAATAAAAGTGCGTCCGTAACTTACACTATCACCAATTTGGAGATGTTTGATTTGAGAAATGGTAGCGTTCAGTTCACTGGCCACTTTCAGATGTTTTTCATCTGTTGGATTGGAAGCCACACCATACAGGCCAATACCCAGGCGCACCATATCAAAATGAGCTTCGGGAAACTGAGAAATGCCACTGCTGTTGCAGATGTGCCTGATAAAACCGTAACCGAGATTCCGTTCCAGTTTTTCACTCATTTTTGTGAACGTATCTATCTGCTGAAGGGTAAAATCCTTTTGGGAAGGCTCATCAGAAGTAGCCAAATGCGAAAAAACAGAAACCACTTTCAGTTGGTGAGACTGCTCCAATAAGCTCAATAGCCCATCAAACTGATCTTCAGTAAACCCAAGCCTGTTCATCCCTGTTTCCAATTTTATGTGGACTGGGATTTTGGCAGAACCTGATGCATGTTTTATGGCTTCTACAAAAAGTTGCAGCTGTTCAAGGCTGAATATTTCGGGTTCAAGATTGTATTCAATCAAATCCTCAAACGAACTTACCTCCGGGTTTAAAACCAAAATCGGTAATGAGATTCCAGCCTTGCGCAACTCCACCCCTTCATCAGTATAGGCCACACCTAAATAGTTCACTTTGTGAAACTCCAATAGATTTGCCACTTCATACGAACCGCTACCATACGAAAAAGCCTTTACCATGGCCATTATCCTTGTTTGCGGCTTAAGTAAGGACCTGAAGTAATTCAGGTTGT
>CAXBJE010000099.1:0-9188 GCA_963975525.1 uncultured Owenweeksia sp.
GGAAATTCATCGGAAGGAGTGCCACTTTCTAATATTTTATCTATCTGACCGTCTGAAAGCTTCCAGTTTTTAAGTTTTGCCCGAGCTGATTTAAACAATTGTGGCTGTTTATCTTTGATTTTTTGCGCTTCAAACAATTCCTCCTGAGCAGTAACTAAGTCAGGCGAATAGATATAGGCAATTACCTGTCCCCTGCGCACATATTCACCTGTGAAGTTAACATTCAGTCGTTCAATTCTACCTGGAATGTGACTGGATTGAGAGGAAACAAGCCGCTCATCTTCCTGTACCTTCCCGTTTAATCTAACTGTTTTCACTGGATCCATGGTACCCACAGTGGCAGTTCTAATATCAGCTAGTTGCATGGCGGTAGGCGACATACTTACTGCCATTGGGTCAAGTACTTCATCCTGATCATCCTCCAAAGGAATGAGGTCCATTCCACAAATAGGACAGTCTCCGGGTTCACTCTGACGGATCTGTGGGTGCATAGAGCAGGTCCATACGGTCTCTCCGGCTATTTCTGTCGTGTGCTGGTGCTCATCATCCATTTTACTCTCAGATGATGAACCACCAAAAATCAACCAACCCAGCAATAACCCTATTGCCAGTGTTGACAGTGCTATGATTATTATTTTTTTATTCGTATTCATGTGTCTTGATTTATTTTAATTATCACATGGAATCTTTGATTAAAAATTCTTCACTAAATAAATGTCAAACTCGTTTCGAATTTTTAATGTCGATTTCATCTTAATATGTTTTTGCAGTTAAGTAATTGAGTCTGGCCAGGGCAATTTGATACTGTGTTTCGGCCGTTGCCTTCATCTTTTCATATTTTAGTAACTGTTGCTGCATACGCAGCACTTCTTCAAACTCCTTTCCCGAATTGCCATATGCAGTAAAAAGCAGGTTAAGTGCTTGATTGGATTCCTGAATTTGCTGATCATACAGCTCAAGCAACTCTTGCTGTTGTTGAATTTCAAACCAAGACATTTCATAGTTTGACGTAAGGGTATTGGCAAAATCCTCTTTTTGGAGCGCAAAGCTTTCCTGCATGAGCTGTGCTTCTTTTACAGCCGCTTTATATTTGCTTCGGAAAATGGGAATGCTGACAGAAACCATCGGCATCAAGGCATTTTTACCATTGTCTTGGGGAGCTGCCATATCAGAAGCCAGATCTGTACGTTCTCCGACCATTACATAATCCAGCCCTACTCCAAACTTTGGAAGCCCTTGCTTATAGGCTACCTCCTCACTTGCCTCACTGGAGGCTATTTTTAAGTCCAATTCTTCCAACAAAGGGTTGTTCGTAAGCAAAGAGTCCTTTCTAAAATTATCAGGCAAGGCTTGAGCAAAGAGAGAGTCCTCTACAATTACCAATGCGTCTTCCTCTCTGTTGAGCAGTTTATTAAATCGGGTCAGCAGAGGAACTTCCTTATCGTTCAGAATGGAAAGGTTGGTTTTGGCATCTTTCAACATAATATCAACACGCAAGAAGTCAACCATAGTACCCGCTCCATTTTCAAACTTCTTATTGGTAATGGTTTTATAAGACTCCAGTATTTCAATATTCTCCCGCTCAATCTCTTTCCATTGATTGAGCTCATAAAGCGGATAGTATGCTGCTGCGACCTGATAATACAAGCGGTTCCTGGCATCCAGAAAAGACTGGTATTTAGCTTCAGCCATCAAAGCCGCAGCATCACCCTGTGCTTTCAAGGTACCAAACCAGGGAAACATCTGTGTTAAAGAAAACCTGGCCCGTTGCGGTCCCACCCTCGTTTCTACCGGTGAAATGAAATAGCCAAAAGAGAAATTAGGATCCGGCAAAGTATTTACCTGTTCCACTTTCTGAATAGCTGCTTC
This sequence comes from uncultured Owenweeksia sp., assembly GCA_963975525.1. Lineage (GTDB taxonomy): Bacteria > Bacteroidota > Bacteroidia > Flavobacteriales > Schleiferiaceae > Owenweeksia. The sequence goes on from CAXBJE010000099.1 coordinate 1,870, forward strand.
AAATTCCTTGTATTTCGCCTGTAGACCAGGATTGTTCTCAGCCGCTATTTTAAAATAGTCGTCAAGGGTCTGGGCAAAGCCTATTCCACCCCCAAGAAATATAATAATTATGATATTGATAAATACTTTCATGATAGTGTCTTTTTGAATCTTCTTTCTTCTCTCATGCTGTAGAGGACTGGAACAATAAAAATGCTCACCAATGCAAATGCCATCCCTCCAAATGATGGTATGGCCATTGGTATCATAATATCTGCACCACGTCCGGTGGATGTAAGTACAGGCAGCAAGGCAATCATGGTGGTAGAAACAGTCATCAGGGCCGGCCTGATTCTTCGGAGTCCGGCTTCCACAACGGCTTCCCTTACTTTCTTCAAATTATCAGGACGGTTTCTTTCAAAACTCTGATCCAGATAAGTGGCAATAAGTACTCCGTCATCCGTAGCGATGCCAAATAGTGCAATAAATCCTACCCAAACCGCCACACTTAAATTGATGGTATGCATCTGAAAAAGGTCTCGCATATTAGTACCGAATATGGAAAAGTTGACAAACCAGTCCTGGCCGTACAACCAAAGCATGATAAATCCACCGCTGAAGGCCATGGCTATACCGGTAAATACCATTAGGGATGTAGAAACTGATTTAAACTGGAAATAGAGTATCAGAAAGACAATCCCTAGTACCAATGGAACGATAATAGAAAGCCTCTTTTCAGCCCTTACCTGGTTTTCATAACTGCCGGAAAACTTGTAGCTGATCCCGGCAGGTACAATTAAGTCCCCTTCATCTATCTTGGACTGAATAGCCGCTTGTGCATCATTGACTACCCCAACTTCAGAGTATCCATCCCTTTTATCAAACAGTACATAGCCTACCAAAAAGGTTTCCTCACTTTTGATTGCTTGTGGCCCCCTCACATACTCAAAGTCTACTACCTGGCTGATCGGTATTTGTGCACCTGTAGGTGTAGGCAGTAGTATTTTACCCAATGACTCAGGGTCGTCCCGAAGCTCACGCGGGTAGCGAACCCTTACTGGAAAGCGCTCACGGCCTTCAACTGTAGAAGTTATTTTCATACCTCCAATGGCCGTTTCAATAGTTTGTTGAACGTCTTCTACATTCAATCCATAGCGCGAAATTTCATCACGGTTAATATTCAAATGAAGGTAGGGTTTACCTACAATCCGGTCGGCAAATACGGCTTCTGCTTTTACAGAAGGAACATTCTTAAGTACTTCCTCCAGTTGCAACCCGAAATCCTCAATGGTTTTCAGGTCAGGGCCATACACTTTGATACCCATGGGGGCTCGCATACCTGTTTGGAGCATCACCAACCTGGTTTCAATTGGCTGTAGCTTCGGAGCAGAAGTAACTCCTGGTATTTTGGTCACCTTCACGATTTCATTCCAGATATCATCCGGGGATTTTATCTGTGGCCGCCAGTTGCGGAAATAATTCCCGTTGTCATCAGGTATAAGTTCCTCCGAGGTAACCCCTCGGTTAATAGCATCCTCATTAGAAAGACTATCACCGCTGTTTAGTATGAAGCGATCTTCCTTATCAACTTTAAACCTTACCCGATGCCCTTTTTCACTGAGCATGTACTCCGGTTTATAGTTGATAATATTTTCATACATGGAAATGGGTGCCGGATCCAAAGCAGATTCTACACGTCCAAGTTTTCCCACCGTGAGATCTACCTCGGGAATATTAGTCAGTAACATATCAAGTTGTCCAACCACTTTGCGGTTATACTCAATGCCGGAATGAGGCATAGAGGTAGGCATAAGTAGGAAACTCCCTTCATCAAGGGAAGGCATAAATTCTTTGCCAACACCTGGGAAGGTATGGGTTAAGCCAGACCAGACTGTAGTTGTCCGAAGATCCCAGCCGAGCTTATCAAACGCTTTAGGTATAAACCCGAAAACAGTATTAAAACCCAACCAAACATTAGCGCCAAGCAAAATCAAGAAAGTAGGTATTAATAAAAACTTAACTTTATTATCCAGGCACCATTTTAATATAGATTTATAGTAATACTCTAAAAGCGTAAATGAGCCCAGAATAAATCCTACCAAGAGCGCTACAAAGATTACATTAAGCAGCAAGGTTTTGCCTGCTCCCAAAGGAAGCCAGTATTTGGCCAGCAGCCAGGTGATTCCCAATACCACAATAATCAGATCAGCCTTTTGAATAAGCTTTACATACCATTTGCCTGAATCAGTGTGCTCTTCCGGATATTTGTCTTTAAGGATACCCGCCAGGCCATAAAGGGTCAGTATAATGCCCGCCCAATAGTAACCGGGAATCAATGCCAACAGTCCGACTACTACCAATGCGATGTTTACCCATCTTGAGACTATTTTATTTTTAATGCGCGCTCCAAAAAACCAATGAGCAAGTGTTGGTAAAATGATTAATGAAACAATCAATGCGGCTATCAACGCGAAGGTTTTGGTAAACGCCAGCGGTCCAAATAACTTACCTTCTGCTGCTTGCATGGTAAACACCGGGATAAAGCTGACAATGGTGGTGGAAACGGCTGTAAGTATAGCGGTGGCTACTTCCGCAGAACCATTGTATATGGTTTCAATAAGCTTTTGGCCAGGAGGAGCTTCATCAATGTGCTTGATAATGTTTTCCGAAAGGATGATGCCCAAATCTACCATAGTGCCAATGGCGATGGCAATACCTGATAAGGCTACAATATTGGCATCCACGCCAAAATAGCGCATGGCAATAAATACCATCAATACGGCAATCGGCAGAATACTTGAAATAAGAAATGACGCCCGAAGGTTGTAGACCATCACAATAACCACCAATATGGAAATCAGGATTTCTAATGAAAGAGCCTCTTCCAAAGTTCCCAATGTTTCATAAATGAGTTCTGAACGGTCGTAAAAAGGTACGATGGTCAGTTGGCTCACTGTGCCGTCTGCTAATGTTTTTTTCGGCAGGCCGGGCGCAACTTCCTTAATCTTATCCTTGACATTGTTAATGACCTTTAAGGGATTCGCACCATAACGGGCCACTACTACACCGCCCACTACTTCGGCACCATCCTTATCTAAAAGCCCTCTGCGAGTGGAGGGACCTAAGGAGACTACACCAATGTCTTTAATACGGACGGGAACATTTTCCTGAACAGCAACTACGGCCTTTTCAATGTCTTCCACTTTTTTGATGTAACCCAAACCACGCACCAGGTATTCAGCCTGGTTGATCTCAATGGTTTTAGCCCCTACGTCTTTATTTGATTTCTGTACTGCCTGCATTACTTTATGCAAGGGGATATCATAAGCTTTTAGGGCATCGGGATTAACATCAATCTGATATTCCTGTACAAAGCCTCCTATGGAAGCTACTTCCGAAACGCCTTCCGTTGCATTTAGTCCATATTTGACGTAGAAGTCCTGTACGGTACGGATTTCGTGCAAATCCCAACCCCCAGTAGGGTTTCCATCTTTATCTCTGCCCTCAATGGTATACCAATACACCTGGCCCAGGGCAGTGGCATCAGGCCCGAGTGCCGGCTGTACCCCTTCCGGCAATAAGCCTGAAGGCAAGGAACTGAGTTTCTCAAGGATACGGGAGCGAGACCAGTAAAACTCTACATCTTCACTGAAAATGATGAAGATACTGGAGAAGCCAAATATGGAAGAACTCCTTATAGATTTTACGCCCGGTATACCCAATAGATATGTAGTCAATGGATAAGAAATCTGATCCTCAATATCCTGTGGAGACCGGCCTTGCCATTGGGTAAATACAATTTGCTGATTCTCCCCAATATCTGGTATGGCATCCACGGGGACGGGGTCGGAAGGCAATGCCCCTATTTGCCAGCCGAAAGGGGCGGTAACAATGCCCCAGGCAATAAAGCCAATTAAAACGAGAACAGTAACTAATTTGTTTTCAAGAAAGTATCTAATGATTTTATTAAGCATGATTTCATCTGTAATACGTGAATTATGAGTTTTATGAGCAGACAGTAAGCATGAATCCGAATGGATTACATGTAGACAGATATTACAGAAGTCTAAATGAGGAGAGACTGGGTGATCACGGGAATGTCCGTGAGCAGGAGGGGAGGCGTGTAATGATTGTAATGGTCCGCAGCCTCGCTTCCACCAAAAAAGTCATGAGACAACCTTGCTACAAAAGCCAAGGTAAAATCGAAGTGAGGTGCAAAGTCGATGGAGAAAGAACTCAAAACCGATTGATGCTCCTGCCCATGCACCACAATTTCTTTATCGCTACAGCAGCCTTTTTCTTCAGGATTCTTTTGGGCATGAAAAGGGCAGGTGTTGTTATTCTCCTTAGCAGCACTGGCCTGTTGGCAAGGCATGGCTTTGTCAAATAACGAAAAGCTTTGCAGCTCTTCTCCACAAAAATGCATCCCAATGTGGAAACTCAGCGAACTGAGCAGCACTTGTAAAGCAAGTAATATGGATAGGGCTTTTTTCATTTTAGATTGGCAAATAAACGAAAACTTGGTGAAAGTATTTTACAGGATTATGGGGAAAGGTTGCATTAAAAAGTACATTTCGGAATTTTGGGTTCGATTACGTCCTTTTGGTAACCAATTGATACACACACGGTATCACCACCAAATTCAGAACCGTTGCGGATGGCAGCCCCCCGAGAATCACCACAGCCATAGGGCATTGGATTTCACTGCCCGCTTCTCCGCCTTTTAAGGCTATAGGAATCAAAGCCAGTCCGGTGGTGAAAGCTGTCATCAATATGGGGTTGAGCTTGTCAAGCGCACCTTTTTTTTAGAAGCAACAAACCTTCGTCTCCAACTCTACAAAGGTCTTCGTAACGAGAAATCAGCAAAATCCCATTTCGGGTGGCTATTCCAAAAAGGCTGATAAAACCAATGGTGGCTGCAATACTTACAACTCCTGAGGTGAAATACATAATTAAAATCCCTCCAATAAGTGCCAAGGGCAAATTAAAGAGCACCACAAAGGCAAGCTTCCAATCTTTGAATTCAAAATAGAGCAACAGCAAGATGATGAGAATGGCAATCCGTGCAGTTAACAGCAACAACCTTGAGGCCTTGGATTCGCTCTCAAACTGGCCGCCATATTCTACTCTGTAGCCTTGTGGAATAGCGATGGAACTGTTTATGGTTTCCTGAATTTCTTCCACGGCACCGCGTAAATCTCGACCCTGCACATTGGCTGCTACTACAATTTTACGCTGCACATCCTCCAGGCTGATGGAATTGGGACTGCTCAAAGAAGCCACTTTTGCGAGCTGGTCCAAACTGGTTTGGCCACCATTGGGCAGGCTGATGAGCGCGGTCCGTATTTTTTCAATTTCATTGCGATATTCCGGCTGGTAGCGCACTACCAAGTCAAAATACTTTTGGCCTTCGTAAACTTCCCCGGCTTCTTCCCCCGCAAAAGCAATATCCACTTGCTATATCAAATCGCCCACCGTCATTCCGTAGGCGGACAAAATTCTGCCGCTTGGGCTTAATCCTGATTTGTGGTAATTCTATTTGCTGGGCTACCGCTACATCCAAGAGCCCATTGATGGGCTTGATGTTGGTTTCAATATTCTTCCCAATTTCATAAAGTCGCTGCAAATCCCGCCCAAGTATTTTGGTGGCTATATTGGCACGGATGCCCGAAAGCATATGGTCAATCCGGTGTGCGATGGGTTGCCCAAGGGTAATATTTACACCCGGCACGATGCATAGTTTTTTGCGCACTTCTTCAAAAAACGCTTCTTTGGATTTGTCCTCCAACGTGAACGGCACATCAATCTCGGCCGCATTTACGCCTTGGGCGTGCTCGTCCAATCCGGCACGGCCTGTCCCGCGGGTTACCACGTCAACCTCGGGCATTTCCAAGAGTTGTTTCTCTAAAAGCTTGCCCACCTTGTTACTTTCTTCCAGCGACATTCCGGGTGGCCCCACCACGCTTATCACCAGCGAACCTTCTTTAAACTCTGGTAAAAAGCTACGCCCCAACTGAGTGAAAAGCACAAGGCACAATGCAAAAGCAATCACCGTAATACTCTAGACCAAATTTTCTCTATTACTGAAATTCCAGATGATAAAATTGATGGGTGGAACTGATATTCCAAACTAGTCCTTATTTTATCCATCACAGCAGACTACATTAGGGGATTGATTTTTTTAAGTGAATAACTATCAGTTTCGAGGCCCATCGCATTTTGCCAGTCGATAATTCCAGCAAGTAGGAACTTGGTGGCAAAGCCGTGGTGCTCACTTGTATTCTATTGCCAGGGTTCAGCTCCACCTTCCAGAGTAGTTTTCCGGTGACACTCCTTAAAGAAAGAGTAGAAGTGCCTGCCAGCTTTTGGGTGGAAAGCTTTACTGCAACCCATTTTGCTAAAAAACACTAAGGCTCAGTTTGGAGGCAAGAGTGATGGGACATATAAAAACATCATAATGCAGATATTTCACGGATGATGTTGAGCCTGAATATGAACCAGTGAATCAAGCACCTCGTGGTGCCGCAGGCTGTGGCCGGGGTGGTGCTTGTCATCATTGTGGTGAGGGTCACCGCCAGCATGGTCGTTATGGTGGTGCTGGCCGTGGCCGCTGTTGGTATGGGTAGAATCGTGATGATGGTTGGCAGGCTGGTTATGGTGGTGGGTGCCGTGGTCAGTGTTGGGGTGATGGCCGTGTGCATTGCTATTGTCGTGATGGTGGTCATCGTGGGGATTGCTGTGGCTGTAATGGCTGTGGTGGTGCCAATACAGCGAGTCGTAATGGTGAATGGCGCGGTGGTGATGGTGGCGGGCCAGCGAGTCGTGGGCATTGACCAAAGAGTCGGTATGGTGGGTTATCTGGGCGAGGGCCGTTTCCATACCTGCGGTGGCCTCTATGTCCTGGGCCGAAAGTTTTTGATTTTCCTGGGGGTAGGGCGAGTTTACTTCCTTTTTGCTACAGGCCGTCAAAGCGAGTAGTAAACAAAGGGTTCTGCTAAAAAATTGTACAGTTTTCATAATTACAGAGTTTGATGTTCGAGACATGTTTTAAAGAGGCGCACAATGTAATCAAAAGGCCTTTAGGGTTTTAATACCATTAAGCGGATGGTGCTTTGGGCTTTGCCATCGGAAAAATTCACTACGTACAGCCCATCCCCCCAGGCCTTGGCATCCAGCAGTACTTGGTGCTGCCCCCTCGGTTGATTGCTTGGATGGATGGAATGTACCACTCTTCCCTGGGAATCATACACCGTTATCTTTACGTCCCTGGTACGGTCCAGCGAATAGTCCAGATGGGCCATTTCGTTGGCTGGGTTTGGATAAACGCTCAGCGCGGCATT
>CAXBJE010000100.1:0-9111 GCA_963975525.1 uncultured Owenweeksia sp.
GAAGAGGAAACCACACCTGATAATGTTGTCTGGGCTGTGCTATCTGCTCTCTTGTATATAATCAAATTAACCGCGTAGTGGTGTGGTATCCCGCTTGAATCACCTATGTATTCATAAGTTAGTTCCCCACCGGAAGGGGGAATGCTTTGGGCGTTTATAGCATTAAAGAAATGCAGCAGTACTATAAAGACAGAGAGGACATAGCGGCTGGTCATAAAAATTGGTTTGTGGTTTCTCAAGTGAATTACCTAAGAATACTGTAGCTCGGCAACACAAAACTTGTAAAGAATAGCTCTCACAAATTTGCCGTAAGCGGCTTACCTAAAAACCTCTTCTTTCTCCTCCTCCCTCCTTTCGGGGATAGTGCCGTTTCTAAGCTTCCACTCCCGCTGCTTTTTGAAGGGATGGATTAAAAGCATCCAAAACTTATTGTCCGCATTTTCGCGATAAGCGGGTACGCCAATGATGATATTCTCCTGTTTTACATCAAGGCGCTTAGTGCCATGCAGCCTGTCCCACCAATTGAGAACGGTGGAATAATTACTGTCCGTTTCATCTTTTACTATGGAGTGATGAATGCCGTGCATACGGGGCGTTACAATAAACCTTACCAAACCACCCTCCAGCCATTTCGGCAACTTAATATTGCTATGATGAAAAAGTGTGGCGGATTCAAATATCACTTCAAATAACAATAGCATCATGGGAGAAACACCAGAAATAGCAATGACAATCAATCGGAACGGAATGGACATCAATAACTCCCCAAAGTGAAAACGGATGGCTGTTGAAATATCCATTTCCGTATCTGCATGGTGTACATTATGAAATCGCCATAAAAACGGAACGCGGTGGTTAAGCCTGTGCCAAATATAAATGGCGTAATCCAGCACCAATAAACCCAAAGTCCACTCCAACCACACCGGAAGTTGCACCCAGTTTAAAATTCCAATATTATGTTGGCCAAAGTAATATGCGGAATACACCGTAACGGGTAAAAGTAGAAATCGCGCCAAGGGTAAACCAGTAATAGAAAGCAGGGCATTATGCACCCATCTTGGCAAACGTTTAGCCTTCCAGGGGCGCAACACTATAAAAAACTCCAACAACGCAAAAAAGGCAAAAACCCCAATAAGAATGGGAAATGCCACATTATCCATAAAAGGTAAATCGAAGATGTTGTCTTTATTCATAGCACTAAGTGAAGGACTCCAAAAGTAAAATAAACCGAGGCGCACTTTCGTAATGATTGTTACACCCACATTGTTCTGTAATTCTTTTAGCGCAGTTAATATCTACCGTTATATTTACGATGAAAAAAGGTCAATTCTGAATAACATCCTAATCGTTTGACAAACTACTACCAAACCCTGGGCATCACCCACAGAGCCACCCTGACTGAAATTAAAGCTGCCTACCGAAAGATGGCCCGTCTATACCATCCTGATGTATCTAAAGACCCGGAGGCAGAAGATAAGTTTGTGGAGATAAATGAGGCTTATGAATATTTAATAAACCGCAGAACGGGCAAGGTATATTCTGAACCACAAAAAAAGTATCAACCGCCACCCCAACCGGTAAAAACTCGTGAGGAATGGATTAGAGAACAACAGCAAGAAGCGCGTGAACGAGCCAGGAGACATGCCCAAATGAAGTATCGTGCATTTAAAAATTCCAGTTACTATAAAAACGAAATGGCGCTGGAAATCATTGGCGACAACTTCATGTTTTATTCGTTGGTAGCGTTTACCATTATCCCAACTATTGTAGGCCTATCGTTTGGCAGCGTTTACGGCTTTTTCCTTAGTGGGATTATTGGCTTTATTGGCCGACCCGTTTGGGAAGGGGCCCAAAAAGACGAAAGTAACATCAGGTTGAGCCTCCTGTTTTCTGCCATTTTCAGAATCCTCAACACCAAAGTATTTAAGCTGTTTGTGATGATTGCCATTAACCTATTTATCTTCATAAAAGTGGTAATGCACACCCTAATCCCATTGGGGATAACCTTTATTTTACTTTTAGCAAGTATTGCAGCCGGCTATGCTTTGGTTAGAACCAGCAAGCGCATTAAAAAGAACGCCTATACAAGATCGCTTTATGGGTTTGTAATTGTACCCGCGCTCTATCAATCTCTTTTTGTTATCAACTTTGTGTTTGCTGCCAACCCTACTACCGAAACGTATAGGTATCGGCTACATACTACCAAATACCAATATGGCAACAACAAAAAACCAAGCGTTGACGACACCCCCATTTTGAAACTGGAAAATGATGCCTACAAAAGGTATGTAGGAATTCGGTTTTTATGGAGACCTGAACAAATAAGGTTTGGCAGCTACATAGAGTACCACTTTGCAGAAGGCCTGCTTGGTGTAAGGGTAATGCGATCTTATAACATTATCAACTATACCGATTACCCGGGAAATTCTCTACCTCAGCGCACATCTGAATAAGGTATGCCCTCCCATACCAATATCATCAATGTCTTTTTCAACCACCAAACCTGCTTCCTGCACCAAGCGAATCATATCCTTAGAATGGTACATGCGGCTATTGCCATTGGCAATGGCGGTAAAATAAAGTGAGGTGGCATTAAGGCTGTAGCTGGCAGCATCAAAGCGCTGGCGGTCCCAGTAGGTTTCCAAAATGTAAAGCTTAGCATCACTATCCATGCTGGTGGCTGCTCTTTTTAAGATGCTTAAAATTTCCTCTTCAGAAAAGCAATCTAAAAACTGGCTCATCCAAATAACATCAGCCCCTTTTGGGAAAGGCTGTGAATCATCCAACATGTTTATTTGAAAGCCTTTGATGCGGTCTTCAAAACCCTTGGCCTTTGCATTTGCCATAGCATCTCTAAGCTGACCCGGCAGATCGAGAATAGTTACTTCCACATCAGGATCATGAGCCGCACATAAAGTGGCCCACTTCCCTGTATTGCCACCGGCATCAAAAAGTTTTTTGGGTTTATTTTCTCCAAAAACTATTTCCAATAAAATTGGAAATGAGCCATCAGAATAAAAATGATCAAACTCAAACCAGCTTTTACGCAGTTGCTCAGGTAACTCCGCAAGGCCTTCATATACTGTAGACCAATCTCCGAGTTCTTTCAAACCTGCAGGTTTTACCTCACGTATAGCCTCTTCCAGATGAAACATCCCTTTATAACATACATCATGAGTAAAGTCCATATTTACCTGAGTCATGCGGTCATTTAAAATAAAATGGCCGGTATTTAACAAGTAAAACTGACTATCCTCTTCCTTAACAAGCCCCATACTTGCACCCATGTCAAGCAACACTTTTACTCCGTATTTAGAAATTCCTGTGGCTTCACTAATGTTTTCCACGGTAATGCCTTTTGGATCGGCATCGGCCACAGCCCTTAGTATACCTGTGTTTCTGAGGGAAAGTGCACACTGAAAGGTAATAGGTGCGAAAGCAATTTTCTGAGCTTCAAACTTGGCTTCAAAGGCCGAAATATCTCTGGAAGACGAGGTTTTTTTCATGGGCGCAAAATAGCACTAAAGGCTTTGTTTAAAAATAGCTTTGGAGAAAATTCCAATGACTTAAATTCTATGCGTAACCTATCAGGGAACTTTAAACTTAATGATGAAGGGTTTTTCCGTAATGGTGCGCACCACAGTAGGCCCGTTTACCTTCTCCACTTTAGGTGAATAGCTATCCAGCACAAAGTCTATCACTTCAACATCCCTGGCCACTGCTGGTAACTTCACTTCAAAATTTTCGGTTTTAAGATTTTTAGCTGTTGCTTTAAACACCACCAAGGCATAATACTTCTCTTCCTCGTTGTAAGTGAGATACGATTTTATCATTTCCGCCTCATTTAAGTACTGGCGGTTTACGGCTACGTTATCACCCAAAATCCTTTTCATATTATGAAGGGCATAGGCCGATGTTTTTGCCGGATAACCTCCATTGCCAAACCGTGGATTTCCATACAGTCCCATCCCTGTAAATGTGGTATAGTCATTTTTCGATTCTACCATCCATTTCTTTTCATGATCGGGCATATGCTTACCCAACTTCTCATCATAAGTGAAAATATCATAATAGCCTCCCTTATCCGCCATCCAATATTGCGCAACCTTATCAAGTCCCGAAAACCAAATTTCAAGACTCCCCCTTATCAGCCAATTGGCCTGCTGATAAAACATACCAGCCTCATCAGCCATAGCCAAAGGCTCCATGGCTTTTAGTTTTTCAATTTCCCTATCCACTTTAGCAATTGCTCCCTTATCAGGTACGGCAGTTGCTTTTAACTTCTCCTTTTTCTGCTCCAGCTCCTTTACCATGTTGTCCCTTTCCGCAGTCATATCAGTGCTTTTCACACCAAAATCTTCCTTAAGTGGAGAAAATTTACCACCAGTATGTGTACCATACCCCCACTCAGTAATAGTTGTTTTTACCTGTGGATAAAAAGACTTTAACCAGGCAGTTTCTTCACGTATGGTTTCATAAATATTATCATCTGTTGCCGTTAGGCCTTTTTCATCCTTTTCATCAGGGAATCGCAGGTACTGTGCACTTCGCTGTCCACCACTTGTGCCCGAGTAATGGTGCCAGTTGGCCCAAAAATTAGGTGGCAAAATGTAAAGTGACATTCCGTTTCCGGGATGTTTGGTAATGCCTTTATCATTCAACTCCTTTTTGCGCTTGGTGCGGATGGCTACCAAAGCATCAAGTGCGAGTTTTATATCATAACAACCATCTTTGGTTGTTCCCTGGTAAAGAAAATCCAAAAGGGGAGCAGCACACATATATCCCGTAATGTTGTTATCAAGCGGCCCGGGTATTTGACCCATGTTTCCATCCATAATGGCGCTCATATACGCTGCAGCCCATTGTGGCCACATATGCGCCATAGGGCCATGCCAGGTTTGGTCCGTTTCATTTTCCCACTCCAGCATATCCATAGTGCCCTGGCCCGTACGTTCAACTTGCCCGGGCTGCACCCATAAGGTTTTCAAATCAACCTCATTGGGCCCATGCACAGCGGTTAAGTTGTAAAAAAAAGCTGCGTCATAGGCATAAGTACGAGGGTCAGATAATACACTGTCTCTTTTATCGGGATTGGCTAATGCCTTGTGCTTATCCCATGGCACGCGCATTCCTCTATTGTAAATCTGGGTATTTGGGTTTTGAGGGTCGCTTACATCAAAGTACTGAGCAATCCATGGAGAAACCTTACCATCCTTTGTCCAGTATTCTAAAACCTCCTTTGCCTTTTCATAGCCTTTGGGGTTTACTCTATACTCGGTAACCCTGGCTTTTATGTCTTCCGGTTTTTGACTTTGGGCACCAATCCCTCCTTCTCCCGTAAGGAGATAAGAAGTGGTGGAGTAGGGTAAAAACTCTTCGGGATAATCCACCTTCTTATTACCATTGGCATCTTTATAGTAATACCAGCCGGCTTCGTCCGTAGCCTTTTGGTTTACATACCAATTGGCGCCCTGCTGTATGCAGTACAATATTTTTACATCAGGATTAAGCGCTTTTACCTTTTTGTTTCGGTAGATGATGTCATTCTTAAGCCAGCGCACCGCATTACCATCATCGCCCTTGTGTTTAATATAATCGTAATGGGTATTGTACTGCCCGTTGGTATTTTGGTTAATGAAAAATTTCCCTCCAATTTCATTGCTGAAATCACCATAACTCATGTAGCACCGCAGGTAATTGAATTTTGCTCTTAACGTATCCGGATCAGAATTGAAGCAGTTGGTTCCAAAAAAATCATTAAATGTATTTTTCTTCTCCACAGCGGTAGGAAGGTCTTCGGGCTCCATAAAACTTGTAATAAAACCACCCCTATAGCTACCAGAGGCTACCATCTTAATAAGTGAGGAGTTTGTTTTACAATCATTATACATATTGGGATCACTGCTCACAATCCTCAATCTTAAATAGCAGTAGTAACTAGCGTCATTAGTAACATAGCCCTTCCATCTGTTGGATCGGTCAAATTCAAGGCTATCCAAGATTTTGGTCCAGGTAAAATTATCTGTGCTGCCATACAGGGCATACCAAAAGTTGCAAGTGGCCCCCGGGTTTATCGGGCGATTATCCATTTGATAAAACACAACCGTATCCAATCTGGTTTCACGGTTCAGGTAGTAATAGGTACTTAAATCCTTCCATGGTTGCTTTACATCCTGAAACCGTTGCTTATAGTAATACTCGGGCTTTCCTGATTTCAAACCACCCAATTTTCCATCCTTCCAGCTTACATCATCAAGTTTCCATGCCGATTCAGGATCATGAACATTGGCCGTAGCCAGTGTTTTGTTGTTGGGGTCTTTCCAATCTACCTCATAACCACCGTACATTTCAATGGCATGGTTTCGTGGATTGTGATCGGGTTTCACTAATCGCTTCTTGCTAATTTGTGCCTCTCTGTTTACCAGATTATCACTATAAAAGGCCACATTTTTTTTCTGCGCAGGTGGCGTGCCATTTCTTTTTTCAGAGGTATTTGGAGTAACCCGAGCAAGTTCTATTGACTCTGCTTCATAGGTCTCGGGAGCAAAATAATTGTCCTTTGCATCTTCTACAAGCAAAGCGACTATACTGCTTACGCTTCCGTCTACCTTATTCACTTTTACTAGGATGTTGCCCTTGGCATCGCTCTTAATAGTTACCTTAAATGTGCTGGTACGATTATTAACTACTCCCTTATAAAGTACCGAAGTTCCATTCAGCTCCAAAGCAATCTCATTACCCTCATACCCACGTTGGCTGCTCAAAAAAGTGAGCGTGTATTGGTAATTGGGCATTAAATCTGCCAAACGAAATGCCCAGGCCTCCTTGCTTCCCCAACCGCGCCAAAGCACTTTATCTTCAAAAGCGGCTTCAACTGGTTTGCCATCATATTCTGTACGGTAAAAGGGAAACGTGGTGGGTGCTTCAATGTAAACATCCACTTTAGTGGGATTTCCTTTTTCGTCCTTAAGATTTTGGGCTATGGACCCTGCGTTTTTAGAATCTCCGGTAATATTATTCCAGGGTTCACCAGCGCCATCAGCAAAACGTACGGGGTTTATATAAATAGTGGGTTCCTTAGTTTGTACTTCCTCTGTTTCTGCTGGAAACACAAACAAGCCCACAATAAAAGTGGAAATAAGAGAAAGAGTGAGTACAAGTTTTGCCGAGGTAATGCTCATCTGTAGTTAGGTGTTTGCAAGTGTGGTAAAGATGAGAAACGAATTGCGGGGCTGCAAAGTTTGTTTAAAGAGAGTTTCTGGAAAAATAGAATTCTACACACAAGTTTGCAGCTGTCCTCAAATACATACACCCCGCTCTTTCATGCGAGGCATTTGCCTTGTGAGACATACTGGATTCGAACCAGTGACCCCTACCCTGTCAAGGTAGTGCTCTGAACCAACTGAGCTAATGTCCCGTTCGGATTTTGAGCCGCTAAAGCAACCCAAAATCCATATTCATTTATTTAGTTTGTACCAGTAGTCTCGGTATTCTCCTCCCGGTTTTTCACATATTTCTCCAACCATTCGTCCTGTTCCCACAGCAGGTGCAAAATGCTTTCTTTGGCGCTGTACCCATGACTTTCCTTAGGCAACAATACCAATCGGGCTGGAGCACCCAAACCTTTAAGTGCGTTAAAGTATCTTTCACTTTGCAGCGGATACGTTCCACTATTATTATCAGCCTCACCATGAATAAGCAAAAGCGGTGTTTTCATTTTATCGGCATGCATAAAGGGCGACATGGTATTGTACACCTCGGGGGCCTCCCAGTAGGAGCGCTCCTCACTTTGAAATCCAAATGGCGTAAGAGTACGGTTATACGCACCACTACGCGCTATACCAGCAGCAAATAAATCAGAATGGCTTAAAAGATTAGCCACCATAAAGGCTCCATAAGAGTGGCCACCAACGGCTACCCGGTTTCTGTCTATATATCCCAGATTATCCACAGCATCAATAGCTGCTTTGGCATTGGCCACCAATTGCTTTCTGAAAGAATCATTTGGCTCGGTGTCTCCTTCGCCCACAATCGGGAAAGCGGCATCATCTAATACCACATAACCTCTGGTAACCCAATAAATTGGCGAACCGTAGTACGGATAGGTAAAATCATTTGGATTTGAAGTGGTTTGCGAAGCACTGTTTTTGTCTTTAAACTCCCTTGGGTAGGCCCACATTACCATAGGCAGTTTTTCCTTTTTCTTCCTATCATACCCAACAGGTAAATAAAGGGTTGCTTCCAATTCGAGGCCGTCTTCGCGCTTATACTTAATCACCTCCTTGTGTACGCCCTGTATACTTTTAAAGGGATTTTCAAAACTTGTAATAGCGGTAACCTTATCCTTTTTAGTAATGTCCCTGAAATAGTAATTAGGATATTCACTGGAAGACTCAATTCGCACTAAAACCTTTCCCTTGGCGGGATCTATGATATCGCGGATATCTTCCTTTTTATCGGTATAACTCGATTGATAAAGGCGTTTTGTTGTGTTAGCGGCCAAGTCATATTCATCCACAAACGGAAATTGCCCCTTATCCGAAAAACCATCTCCCAACAAGTAGGCTTTGCCGGCATTTACCATAAGTACACTTTCGTTAAACTCGTTTTTATGAGTCACAAAATTTCCCGGATCGCTATACCTGTCCTGATAATTACGATCAGAAATAACCACGGGCTCTTTATCAGGATTGGATGGATTGAAGAGATAGCTTTTTGTGTTGCGATTGTTCCACCAGTAATCAAAGGCCATTGCGGTTTCATCATTAGCCCAGGTAATACCGGCAAATCTGTTTTTCGTTTTCAACAACGATTTTGGAGTACCATTAAACGGAGCTTCCAATTGAAAAACCTCATCTCTAAAGTCTACTTCCTTTTCAGGATCACCGCCATCAAGCGCCTGAGCCCAAAATAAGGTTGATGGTTTATCAGCTCGCCAACCCAAGCTGCGCCTTCCTTCCCTGACTGACATAAAACCCTTTGGCAACACCTCCGTAAGCGGAGTTGTATTTACCACCTGCACCACATTTCCGGCTTTATCATAAATAGTGGTTTCGCTTGGAAAGCGATAGTAGGGTACTAAATAGGAAAATGGTCGGCTCACCTTGCTCA
>CAXBJE010000101.1:0-9108 GCA_963975525.1 uncultured Owenweeksia sp.
ATGAAATAAACCTTGGGGCTTATCTGCCAAAAGGCGGAATGGAACAGATAAGTGGCTCAGTTTATGAACTGGCACAAGAGCTGGGTGTACAGTTTGAATTTGGCAGAAAAATTGAAAAAATCAATACCTCGGCTAATAAGGTTGAAAGCATAGTAGTGGATGGAGAAACCATTACTGCGGATGTATTTATGAGCAATATGGATGTGTACTATATGTACAATAACCTTATGCCGCAGGCCAAAAAGCCAACCAAAATATTAAACCAGCCAAAGTCAGGTTCGGCCATTGTATTTTACTGGGGTATCAAAAATAATTTTGATCAGCTGGGCGTGCATAACATACTGTTTAGCAACGATCATGAAGGCGAGTTTAAAACCATATTTGGAGAAGATAATGTGATGGATGATCCTTCTATTTACATAAATATCACCTCCAAAAAATGCCCGGAAGATGCTCCTGCTGGAGGAGAAAACTGGTTTGCCATGATAAATGTACCCAACAACTCGGGTCAGGATTGGGATGAGATTGTTTCGCGCTCACGCAAAAACATGATTACCAAAATAAACCGGATGCTGAATACGAACATTGAACCATTGATAGAAGCAGAGGAGATTATGGACCCCAGGGTGATTGATGAGCGGTATCTCAGTGCATTTGGCTCTATTTACGGAAACAGGTTTAATAGCAACTTTTCGGCTTTTTTCCGCCACCCCAACTTTAGCAAGGAGTTTAAAAATCTTTATTTCTGTGGAGGTACGGTGCATCCCGGTTCCAGTATTCCGCTAAGTTTAATGTCGGCCAAAATTGCCACGGAAATGGTGCCTGAGGTTTGACTAAAACCAATCCCATCTTAAAAGTCTCCAAACTCCATTTCTCTTATGGAGACAAAGCCATTCTTAAAAATGTAAGCTTTAGGCTGAAAGAGGGCGAAACCCTTGGCATAATAGGGGAGAGCGGTAGCGGCAAAACCAGTCTGCTAAAGTTATTGGGTGGTTTATTAAAAGCTGATAGTGGCGAGTTACTATTTGAAGGAAATCCTATACCTGGTCCGGATGAGCGCCTGATTGCCGGACATGAGCACATAAAATTGGTTCATCAGGATTTTGATTTGATGCCATACCTCTCTGTAAAGGAGAATGTATTACGCCATTCATTATCTGAAAGCCAATCAGGGAGAGAGAAGATTTTAAAGCACTTCCAAAAACAGCTCAAACTAATGGAGGTAAGCGGAAATCGTGCAACGGACACATCCGGTGGGCAAAAGCAACGTATTGCCATGGCTACAGCCGTTAGTGCGAGTCCTGATGTTCTTTTACTGGACGAACCTTTCTCTAATTTGGATTACCCCCTTAAAATGGATTTAATCCATCTGTTGAAAACGGAATGGAAACCAAGGGCTATGATAATTGTAACGCATGAACCGAGCGACATTTTGCAAATGGCCGATAGGATTTTAGTAATGAGCAAGGGAAGGGTAGTGCAAAGGGGAACGGCCCATGAGGTTTATCAGTATCCCAAAAATGAAAGCATTGGGAAGTTACTTGGAGCAATAAATAAACTCTCTGCTGAGCAAGCCAAATTGTTTGGAATTAGTTCTGAGAAGGAAGTGTATCTCAGGCCGCATCAGCTGGTAATTGGTGATTCAGGAGTTGAGGGAGAGGTTAAATCGTGTAGGTTTATGGGAGCAACTTATTTGGTTGAGGTTTTGGTTGAAGGTGTGTCTTGCCTTACGATGTTTTATCATCGAAGCCGTTTACCTACCGGTACAAATGTTACCATTTGCTATAAAAACTGAATTCAGTTATTTATTCAGTATCCCCAAATACTCCTTCCAGGGACCAACTTCATCCGAATATTGCTTAGCCATTACGCGGGTAATCTGACTAATATGATTTAGATCGTGAACCACCCAGGTAGAAAGCAACTGTGATAAGTTAACCTCGCCAAATGCGGGGTGAATGCCTGTTTGTATTAATTGAGAAGAGCTTATGTGGTTTAATCTTAGCGTTTTTATGTTCTCCTTTCTGAGTGCCTTAAACTCTTCCAAAAGTTCGTTCAGACTTTTTCCTTTGCTGTTTTCAAATTGGGCAAAGCGATCAAATGGAGCAAATTGCTTGTCCTCTATATCCTTAAGGATAATTTTCATCCGAGGAATCCAGTCCGTTTTTTCGCCATGAATGAAATGGCCCACAATATCATACGGACTCCAAGTTTCGATCCCCTCGTTGCTTTGAGCCCATTCATCTGAAATTCCGCCCAGTAAAGTCTCCAATACTTTTGGGGTACGTTCTAAAATTTCCAAGGCTGCCGATAGATCAAATTTCATAATCAGTTTTAAGTTTATGGATCCCTCGCGTTTTAAGTAATGGATGTTTACAAACTTTCATGCGGTTTTTTAAACGTCAAATCAATTCTAACAGATTGCTTAAGTGCGAATGATGTCAAAATAAGGATCATGGGGACAACTACGTATAGTTGCCTTGGATAGGCACTCAACAATGTTGATCCTAATAAGTAAATCATCAAAATCCAAAAGATTAGGTTTAGGTCGGTTCGGATATATTTTACCCAGGCAATCCAAAAGATTAGCATAAAAATAAATAGCGTAAAAACGATGGCATTTGGAAAAGCCACACCCAGGTATAAATCTTTTTGAAAACGAAAGGAAAAAGGGTACCTAAACCACATTCTCCCTTGATTGGCCAGGCAGTTACGAAGAAACTTTATCGGGTTGTTCTTAATATTTTTTAGGGCCAGTTCTTTAAACCTATCGTCTCTTTCTATCCCAGAAACACTGTAGATGTATTCAATTTCGGATTTATGATTTTGCAGAAAAAATGTTGAATTGCACGGTTGGACATCACCGTCACAGTAACCGGTAAAAGTTTCGTTGTTCCAATCGCCAAACTCTCCTTCATAGGGGGTGCTCATAAAGTACAAAGACATGCCACCACTGTTCCCCAAATAAAAAGGTCTATCAGTTAAGCTGTAAGTGTAAATAAGGTAGGGTACTAATGGAAGTATGGAAATACTCAGAATTTTTAGTTCAGCACCAAACCTTACTCTGTTAAATAGGGCATAAAGGGCATAGGCGATGAGGCACACAATAATTACATAGCCAAAAATGATTTTGGTTAATGCAAGGAAGCCCAAAGTAATGCCTGCTGCTAATTTATATTTCCAATTAGGTTGAGAGTGGCTCTTAAGAATCAAATAAGATAGTAATGAGATAAGGAAAATTGTAAGGCACTCGGCCATTATGTATTGTAGCGATTGCCACGCAACGAAGTAAAGGCCCCAAGCCAAAGCAAAGAATCGAGCCGACTTTTCGGTTGCAATCTCGGTAACCGTCTTGTACAACAGAACAACCGACAGGTATTGAAAAATGGCGTTAAAAAGGGTGATACAAATGACGGGCAGTTTAAGGAACAGAAAAGGCACAAGTAGAAGTGGGTACCCAGGTCCATTCCAGAGATTTAACTCATTTGTGGGAGAATAGTGTCCGGCTAATAAATTTTGGGCAAACATCATGTATCGATCCTCGTCACCTTCCATTGTGTCTTTATGCAGCATAAAAACCAGTATTGCATATATGGCCAGAAAGGGAAGATATATCAGGAAGGGGTTCTTTATTTTCAAGGTGTGTGAATGAAGTTTTTAGCCTATATGTGGTCCACTAGCTTTTAAAGGCATACGTAAAGATAGTGCGGCTAATTTTTCAATTTGGTGGATTTTAAAATTAGCTATCTTTCCACTTTAAGATAGCCAAATATACCACCACCTTTTATGTTTAAGTTAGAAATTAACCCCAAAAAAGTCACTCGCTTTCTTTACCTATCCATTGCCATTCTGGCGGTTTTACATGTTGCCAATCTGGTAATTTATTTTTGGGTGGGTGATCCCGATGAGTTCGACTTTATTCAGCTTATTGACTTTGACTACGAAGAAAACCTACCCACTACCTTTTCTTCCATGTTGTTCTTTATCAACTCTTTTTTGCTATGGATTATTTGGCGAAGTGAGAAGTTGGGCAAGGGAAAAGATAAAATACAATGGTTGGTTTTGAGCATACTGTTTTTATACCTGGGTTTTGATGAAAGTGCTAAAATTCACGAAAACCTGGGAGACATTATTGAAACCTATGTAGATGCCTCCGGGTACCTTTACTTTCCATGGTCTCTTGCTTATCTCTCCATTTTTGCCGTTTTGGTCATTCTGTATTTTCCATTTTTTCTGCGCTTGGCTAAGTCCACTAAAATTAAGTTTACAATTGCTGCTGTTGTTTTTGTTACCGGTGCAGCTGGCTTTGATATTATTAGCGCCAAGGAGGCCTACGAAAACGGCACTGACACCATTCTTTACAGCGTACTTTATACTATTGAAGAGTTAATGGAAATGATAGGCTTAGTGCTGTTTACAGGAGCATTGATGGAAGTGATAAAGGGGAGGGGGCTATCATTGAGTATTTCCTAAAAGCTATTGGTTTTTATGGTGATTCCTGACGGTGTTATGGCGGAATCTCTAAATGTAGCGCCCACAACCCGAATTTCCTTTTTTCACATTTTTTTTCACAAATCGTATTTGAAATCTCAATTGCATGTAATTTTAATTGAACGTATATGATTTGTAAACATTAGTCGTTTTTGTACTAATATTATCTCAACTTATGAAAGCAGCCACTTACCTAACCCTATTTATCTCCATCTTTTTTTGCTCATTGGCCAGTGGCCAATCCACCGGATTTTTTACTGATTTTGAAGATGCCCTAAAGCATCCAGAAAATGTGCGCGTACTGGATTTAAGCCATCGTGAGTTAAAGGCAGTTCCAGACACTTTTGAAATATTTACCCAACTACAAGAGCTGAGATTAGGCTACAACAACCTTAAGAACCTTCCAAAGTCATTAGCCAAAGTAAAAAGCTTAACCAGTGTGATTCTTACTGGTAATATCAATCTGGATATTGAGCAATCAATAAGAGTATTGGCTGCTATTCCAAATCTTGAAAACCTGAACCTGAGCAATTGTGGAATAATGTTTTTACCGGGTGCTATTTCAGGATGTGATTCCTTAAGGTGGCTTTCGCTTGAAGCAAATCAAATATTGTTTCTCCCAAATTCATTTGGCAGGCTTTACAGATTAGAAAGTCTCAACTTAAATAATAATCATATCAGCAGCTTGCCGCCATCTTTTATTCAACTTCAGCGCCTATCTATTTTGCAGATGGCAGCAAATGAACCTTTAAATATTGAATTAACCGTTGAAAGTTTATCTAAGCTAAAACTGAAGGAACTACACTTGGGAGGGCAGTCTGTAATTGATGATTTAAATAGGATTAAAAGCCTTAGGAGATTAACTATTGAGGGTTGTAGTTTCACCACAACGCCAGATTTTTCAAGTACTCAGCTTAAGGAGCTTACTATTAATAATTGCCAGGGTATTGATGTTGACTCACTTATTATGAGCGTTGCCCAAGTGGATTCTCTGATTAAGTTTTCAATTATTGATTACAACCTCACTGCCATCAACTTTAGGCCGCTTTACGATTCTAAAATTCAAGTATTAAAAGTTGAACTGCCAGGCATCACAAATTGGAATAGCACCCTTTATCCGTTTACACGGATGACTAAATTATATTCTCTTGACTTATCGGGAAATGAGATTGTTGAAGTTCCAGCAGGTTTAAATCGTTGCGAAACGCTGACCCACTTGAACCTTAACCAAAATAGGATAGGGTCTGATATACTGAGTTTAAAAAATCAGAACATTGAATTTCTGAATCTCCAACTCAATGAAATTGAGAAAGGAGAAATCGCCACCTTGGTTCAAAATCTACCTAATTGCAAAATCAGGCATGATTTCATGTACAACCAGCCCATGGCTAAGCAAATTCCTCATCCCGACCTAAAACCAAAGATTGAGACTTTTGAATGGCAGGGAGAGCAACCAAAAGTGATTGTGTTGCAAAGTGGTACAAAGCTCGAAATTCCTGAAAATGCCTTTGTAACAGCATCTGGCAAACCAATAGCCGGAGATGTTAAGTTAAACATAGAGGAGTTTAAAACAGCAGGGGAAATATTTGCCAGTGGTATACCTATGACATACGACTCTGCCGGCACCACTTATGATTTTAAGTCTGGTGGAATGATGGAGATAAGAGCTTTCCAAAATGAACAAGAGTTAGCCCTTGCTCCCGGCAAACTGATAAATGCTGAAATGACTACCAGCAGTACCGAAAATTTCAACGTTTACAATTTGAATGATACAACGGGAGCCTGGGCATTGGCTTCCACTGGGGCTTCTCCATCTACAAGGCTGGTTAGGTCAGATACAACAGGTTATCAATTTTTGGATTCGCTTGCGTGGTATAATGCTAATAGCCGGTGGTATTACCCACCAAAAGAAGTGATGACGTTTAGTGTTAAGCGTTATCCTAAGTTAAATTCATTTGTAATTTCTGTTGATAAAAGAAAACCCAGAGGAAGGAACTTTGAGGATAAAAACTATCCGGAGGCTCCACTTTTGGATGATTATGACTTGTTGTATGAAGGGCAGAATGCAGTTGCGGATTTGAGGCTTTTGCAAACTGTGATTGATACGTTGGATGAACACTATAATTTATCTTCCAAAAACAGCCATTATCCTGTTCATGTAAATTCAATGTACACAGGCGCTGAAATCCTCACAGATTTTTATCTAAAGGAAAATCCTGAATCGGATAACTTTATTTTGACAATTATTTTTAAAGGGGAGATTATTGAGATGCCCGTTGCTTTAAATACCAAAAGAAACAACCCAAAAGCTTTACAGAAGCAATACAGTAAATTTTATAGCCGCTACTATAAAACCCAACAAAAAAGGGTGGTTAGCTGGAATGAAAGCGATTCTATCTACGAATCAAGACGAAGAATTGCGCTGGAAAGTCAATGGAATGCCTTAACAGCCACAGCAATATATCGCAATGGCCGAATGTACATACCCCGGCCGGCACTTGGTTTTTCGATTGGTGGATTGGGAATAGTAAACTGTGATGTACCCCTGCCGGTAATACCAGAAAACCCCAAGGTTATTGCCAGAGCCAAATACAGATCACCAGATAACGGCTTGGTTAAAGCACCCTATGTAACATATGTGTTGGACTACACCAACAATGCTGCATACAGGTATCGCGAAGGAGTGTCTCCGTCTATTTACAAAAATTCATATTCAGTAATAATCATTGATTTGGCCGGATCCCGAAAAATGGGTTTAATAAGATTCAATCAAATAAAAGAGGCGCTGGATAATGAAGATAAGAGGCCCGTTTTTGAATACGAAGAGTTTAGAAATATGGAGGCTCTGATGAATTCGTTGGAAGAGAATACCGTTTCAATTGATTGATGCATAGGTTGGTACTGCTTATATCGCTAATTAGTACAATATCCTACGGGCAAAGCACTAATCTATTGTCTAACCTGGATTCGACCTTTAAACCCGGAAATGCAATAATTGAAAACCACGACTACATTTCATTTTTTGAATCCAAACAGGGGGATGTTGAAATCAATTTAGAAAAATTGGATCAGCAGCTTTTAAATGCTGCTCTACATTTTAGTATCAACAGGCTAAGAATTTCCAAAAACAAAAATGAGCTGAACTATGACCCCAACTTGGAGTTTCTGGCATATACTGGGGCAACTTTTATACCTCTTCAAAATTTAAGGGGGTAAAAAAAGGTCGGGATAGGTACGAGCGAGTGCTATATATGGCTTCGCGTAAATTGGGTTTAAAGCAAAACCTGATTACTACAAATGTGGCGTACACCGATATACTGGATGCGCAATCTAATAAGAGGATTTACAAATCTCATAACAAGGCTCACACAGGTTTTTACTATTTATCAAGTTCCAAAAGAAATCCCGCAACAGACGAGAAGGTACCAATCTGCACCTACAATCAGTTTGCGCAAAAAATACTTGACTTGTTTTCCAGGTATGCCAACCGGCAGGTGTTACTGTCCGAGTCATTTGAAAACTCTGCATGTTACCTTCAGCTTGATTCGTATTCCCTAAAAGGAAACAGGCCTCCAAGGTTTAAAGTTATGCAGATTGTGGCAGGAAAGAGGCTTACTATCAGTAAAGATTGATAGAGTTGTATTCGAGAATAGCGGATTGGAATATACCCTATTCTTTTGTGTCTGTCATTTTAATTCGGTCTATTGATAATAAATTAACTGAGCCCAAATCAGCAACCCTGAAAGAACAATGTTCTTCTGACTTCCAGACTTTTTAGCAACTTCCTTTCCTTCTTTTTCTGTGCCCTCGTGGTAGGTAAATGCTTTTTCTTCACTTACATAATGTAGTCGTGGAAATATTTTTTGCCCATCTGAGCCAAGTACGGCTATATGCGAAATTTCACCTTTAATTATTGGGATAATGAAGTTATGCGTGCCAACTTTCTTCTTTCCTTCTTTAACTTGAAAAGTTCCTAAAATCATCTTCTGCTTGCCAAACATGGGGACATCCTGTTCAGTTACTTCATATTTGGTCATCTCCACGGTTATTCCATCCGATTTTAACTTCTGGCCAAATGATGTAATGGAAAAGGTAGACAGTAGCACTATCAATAGATATTGTTTCATTCTGTTTTTTGTTTTACACTTATTTATTACTTCCAATAATACTTGTAACAGCATCAGTTGAGTCAATTATTATAAGAATGTCCTCGGAGGTAAATAAGGAATTTTCATATTGATAAACCTCGGAAGATTCTGCGGCATTAAAAAATACGCCATTACGGATGGTATCAGGTTCCCCCATAATAGTCAACATTTGTCTCTTAGTCATACCTAAACTAACTTCTCTGATGTTGCGATGGTTTTCATAACCATCATTTGCCACCATAACGGGTACTATTTTCATAAAATGATACCCAGCAACGGCTATAATTACAACCGCGGAGATAACTAAGGCCCAGAGGTTTAATCTCTCCATTATTTGGGATATTTTACTATTCACTTAGTTCCGTTTTAAGTTGTCTGTTGTATTCCTCAGTAGGGAAGTGGCCCTTAGATTCTTTAATGAGCCTATTATCACTCATTTGCCAACACGTATTTCATGCCATCATAAAAA